>CAUVLB010000160.1:0-3506 GCA_963552595.1 uncultured Stomatobaculum sp.
CCTCCTGATCTTTGATCAATAAATATTCACTGCCGTATTCCTGTTGAACGGCCGCATATCCCAAAAGGAGCGAATTCAACAGTAATTCGGCGTTTTCGTTACGTTTGCCCAAGAGCACAAAGTCAAAGCTTCCTTCTTCCTCGCCGAAGTGTGTCTCAAACCTTGCATCTGTCAGCTCTGCGACAGAATTTGCAAAATTGAGCTCCAGCACGGAAACTGCCGCACATACGATATCATAACCGTTTTCGGCATAGTCCGCATGACCGAGGGAGCGGATTCCCACTGCCCTGCCGCTCTTGTCGCGCAGAATTTTAACGTCAATCATGCCTTAGGCATTGATCTTATCGATCTTCACCTGCGTGAAAAGCTGTCTGTGGCCGTTCTTCTTGTGATAGCCGAGCTTCGCCTTGTACTTGTAGACAATGACCTTCTTCGCCTTTGCCTCTCTCAGCACAGTCGCGCTCACGCTTGCGCCGGACACCGTGGGTGCACCGACAGTCAACTCGCCGTTGTTGACAGCAAGAACCTGATCAAACGTAACCGTCTGTCCTGCTTCAACGCCGAGCTTTTCAACCCTAATGATGTCACCTTCCGATACCTTATACTGCTTCCCGCCAGTCGCAATAATCGCGTACATACTGGTACCTCCTTCAATCATTACTCGCCAACGATGGTGTCTGCCCTTGACAGAACTTAGACCTTGTTGTGCGGCATACCCATATATATTACAAGAAGCGCTTTGTCCTGTCAAGAATTTGGCAAAAAGAATTGTTCCTGCAGACTCTTGCCGCGGCGCGGCCTTACCAGCTCCGCGAGATTTAAAGCTGTGATATCCACAAAGCGGGTGCCGACCGAGTCCTGTGCGGCGAGGGCCTCAAGGGTCTCTGCGAGCGAATCCAGATTCTCCTGTTCCTCAAAGTCTATAAAATCCACCAAGATGATACCGGATAGATTCCGAAGTCGCAATTGATGCATCAGCTCTTCCGCGGCTTCCCGATTGGTGCGTCGGAGGGTTGCCTCCTTATCCTTGCCGCGCACATCTTTCCCGCTGTTTACGTCGATCACCGTGAGTGCCTCGGTGCGCTCAATCACAATGTTGCCGCCGCTCGGCAGCCAGACACGTCGCGCCAGTGCGGACTGTACAACGGTCTCAAGCCCGTAGACCACGGGGAGGCTTAGCTTTGCATCTGTATAATAGCGAAGCTCAAGCTGTTTATCGAGCTGCTTTGTGTTGAGTTCCTCTCCCCGAAAACGTTCCGGCAGTTTCTTGCGGTATTCCGGCATCTCCTCCGGCGCGGAGCCGCTGAGCTGCTCATACACTTCGGGGAGATCCGTGACAAGCTCCACGGGACGACCGCTTCGCACACATTCAGCGAGCAGTTGCTCCCATGCCTTCGGTGCAGGCTTTAAACAGCGCGGGGCCTGCAGAAACGCCGCACGCGCCGGCAAGGGATCATCTTTTCGAAAGCGCGCGGCAACGGCGGTATAGCCCTTTTTCGCGTGCGCATCTTTTTTGATTTCAACCAGAAGCTCTGTTCCTTCGGTAATTCGCTCCGCTATTGCACCGTTTGCGAGGCGAATTTTTTTTGCCTTCTCAAGATTCAAGTAGGCCTTCACCTCTTTGCCGATATCCAGAAAGGCAGCATTTATATTTTTTTGCACATGGGCAACCCGCGCCAGATAAATCGCACCGACCTCGGTTTCTTGCTCTCGAGAAAATTGCAGTTCTACCGCGCGTCCTTCCTGAAACCAAGTGCTGAGGACACCGTCGCGAAAGCGACAAACCACCAGTTTCTCAGAAGATTTCTCCATAGCTCTCCAAAGTCCTCATTTCGCTGTCGTAGAGTTCGGTGCGAACCACACGGCGCGGCAGGCTCGCAAAGGAGCGCCCTTCTTCGCTCGCAAAGAGTGCGGAAAGAAGAAGCTCCGGCTTTAGGTTTGCCTCACTGCCTTGCGCTACGGTGCAGCAAAGGCGGTTATCTTCCAGGCGAAGGCTGTGAATCATGGGGCGTATGTCGAGCTCACGGAGTTTCCCCTTCTTGCCTGTCTTTTCCACCGTTATTTCAGTCTGCGCGAGTAAACCGCAAACGGCAGCGCCGAGCTGTTCACTCTCCGCTTCTCTGAGCGCGCGGTACGCGGTGCCGTCTAAAAACTGTCCCGCAATGACATCCTCCGCGGCTGTGGCGCGGAAATAAATCTCATAGTCTGCGGCACGGACGATGGACATGCAGTTTGGGGAGTCATCCGGAAGCTTTAAGAAGGATAGGATTTGAATGCCCTCCGCCATCTCTCGATTTAAGAGTGCCTTGGCCTCTTCGCTGTGCAGGCCTGCAACTCCCTCCTCCGTAATTCTGAGATCGAAGTACTCGGCCTTGCCCTCAAGCCCCATGCCGAGCGGAGCCGCAAAGCTCATAATCTGGTGGGGATGAAAGCCTTCGGAGTAGGCAACCGGGAGTTCGGCGCGTCGGTTTGCCTTCTGGAAATAGCGCATCATATCCAGGTGGCCGACAAAGCGGAGATTTCCCTCCTTTGAAAATTTAATTCTTGTTTTCAAAACAAACTCCTCCCTGATAAGATGTCGCACCGCAGCCGGAGCAGTGTTCGCGACAGTTCGGCGTGACTTTTTCCTGCAAGGCATTGTTCCACTCCCGCTTTAAGAACTCCTTGCTGACACCGCAGTCAATAAAGTCCCAAGGGAGCAACTCATCCGTGCTGCGCTCACGCTGGGTGTAGAAATCGGGATCTACCGCGCAGGCAGCGAAAGCATTTGCCCAGCGCGCCTCATCAAAATACTCGGTCCAAGCGTCATACATGGCGCCGTCTCGGTAGGCATACTCAATGACATCCGCAACACGTCTGTCGCCGCGCGCAAAGACCCCCTCCATTAAAGTCGTGCCGACGTCGTGGTACTGATAGCGGAGGCTCTTCCAGTTCTTCTCCTGTTTAAAGGTCTCCTTCACAAAGTGCGCGCGCTGTTTATACTCTTCCGCAGTACACATGGGAGCCCACTGGAAGGGGGTGAAGGGCTTCGGCACAAAGAAGGAGGAACTTGCGGAAATCTGAACTCTCCCCACGCGCTCACTCTTCGGGATTTCATCGTAGAAGAGATCGGCGACCTTTTCGCAGAGATCCGGTATGCCCTTTCTGTCCTCCTCGGTTTCCGTCGGGAGTCCGAGCATGAAGTAAAACTTCACCTTGGTCCAGCCGCCGTGGAAGGCGGAGGAAACGCCGCGCATAATATCCTCTTCCGTGATGCCCTTGTTGATGACGTCGCGGAGGCGCTGCGTTCCCGCCTCGGGGGCAAAGGTGAGCGAACTCTTTTTGACATCCTGAATGCGCTCCATGACATCAAGCGAAAAGGCGTCAATGCGCAGAGAAGGCAGGGAGATATTAATCTTGCGTTCCTTGGTGTATTGAATCAGGTACTCCAAAAATTCCTGCAAATGAGAGTAGTCGCTTGAGCTGAGAGAGCTTAAGGAAATCTCTTCGTTGCCGGTAATTTTCAG
>CAUVLB010000161.1:0-3491 GCA_963552595.1 uncultured Stomatobaculum sp.
GCTATTTGCTCACGGGGCAGGAAGTCGGCGAGGAGAGCAGACGCGTCCTTGAGCCGGCGCCCGAAGCGGTGCAACTTAGGGCGCATGCGCAGCCCTTCTTTCTGTTTTGCGGCTTCAGTGCCGCGACTTTCGACGCCTTTCTCGCACAGCTCCGGAAACAGAAGCTCCGCGCGCCCCTAAAGGCTGCGCTCACGGAGACCAATGCGAGCTGGACCCTGCGCGAACTCTACGACGCAATCCGTGCGGAGCATGAGAGCATGACGGGAGAAGTGCTCTGATGGCCATACTCTTAAACAATGTGAGCCTTCCTGTGCGCCACACGGAGGAGATGCTCCGAAAAAAAGTTGCGAAACTGCTTCGGATTCGGGATAGTGAACTCGGGGATATCGAGATTGTGCGACGCTCGATTGACGCGAGAAAAAAGCCGGAGGTGAACTATGTCTATTTGCTTCGGCTTCGGCTCGCGCACGAAGAGAAGTTCTTAAAGCTCCCGAATACAAGTGCGGATTCACGCGCACCCTATTGTCTTCCCATGCGGGGAGAAACCGCGCTCGGCACACGGCCGGTCATTATAGGCAGCGGTCCCGCCGGTCTCTTTGCGGGTCTCATGCTCGCGGAGGCGGGGTATCGTCCCATTATCCTGGAACGCGGGCTTCCGGCGAGAGAGCGAAAGCAGGCGGTCGATGCTTTCTGGGCAGGCGGGAAGCTTAACCCGAACTGCAATGTCTCCTTCGGCGAGGGCGGTGCCGGAACGTTTTCCGACGGCAAGCTGAATACCCTGGTCAAGGACAATGCGGGCAGGAACCGTAAGGTCCTCGAAGTGTTTTGCAACTACGGTGCGGACAGTGCGATACTCTATGAGCAGAAACCCCACCTCGGGACCGATCGACTGATTGAAATCGTGACCGCAATGCGGGAGGAAATTGAGCGGCTCGGCGGCGAGTTGCGCTTTTCTTCGCGCGCTGCGGATTTTTGTGTCGAAGGGGACAGGCTGCGCGCAGTCCTTGTGGAAACGGCAGACGGCAGTCAGTACGAGCTTCCCTGCGAAGTGGTGATTGCGGCGACCGGACACTCGGCGCGCGACACCTTTCGGACGCTCCACGCGCGGGGCTTTCAAATGGAGGCCAAGGCCTTTGCGGTCGGCTTTCGCGTGCAGCACAGACAGCGTGATATCTCGCTCTCACAGTACGGCGTCAAGGAGGCGGACTTTTTGCCGCCGGCACCCTATAAGCTCACGGCAAAGACGAGCTCGGGCCGCGGCGTCTACAGTTTCTGCATGTGCCCGGGCGGCTATGTGGTCAATGCTTCGAGTGAGGCGGGGGGCACGGTGGTAAACGGCATGAGCTATGCGGATCGCGGCTCGGCGAACGCAAATGCGGCCATCATCGTCTCGGTGGGGCCTGAGGACTTTCTGCGCTACGGCGAGGGCGTGCTCGCGGGGCTTTCCTATCAGGAAGTCCTTGAGCGTCGCGCGTATCAGGCGGGACAGGGGAATATTCCGGTGCAGCTCTTCGGCGACTTTCTTAAACAACGTGAGAGCCATGCCTTCGGCGGCATAGAGCCCTGCTTTGCGGGACAGTACCGCTTTGCCGCTTTGAACGGTATTCTGGATGCACCGCTCGAAGAGGCCTTCCTCGAGGGAATGGCGAGCTTCGGACGCCGGATCAAGGGCTTTGACGCAGCGGATGTCATTCTGGCGGGCGTTGAGAGCCGAACATCATCGCCGTTACGGATACTTCGGAACAGCGAATTGCAGGCCAACATAGAGGGCTTCTATCCCTGCGGCGAGGGCGCCGGTTATGCCGGCGGCATAACCAGTGCTGCGATGGACGGCATACGGGTCGCGGAGGCAGTGATTGCTCGCTATACGCCGAAGTACTGAGGGATGTGGGCGGTCACGGAGAGTTCACATAAATATATTATGTTAATATCGGTTCCACGGCACCGCGGAAAGGTTTTGGTTTATGGAGGAAAGCAAGAAGCAGTCACTCTTTGTGGCGCAGCTTAAGGATACCATTGAGGAGAAGAGCAGGCGGCTTGGGCGTCCGGTGCGCTATCACATCACAACGATGGGCTGCCAGATGAATGCGCGCGATTCGGAGAAACTCTCCGGTATACTCGCGGAAATCGGCTGTGAGGAAATTCCGACCGAGGACGCGGACATCCTCCTCTTTAACACCTGCACGGTGCGCGAAAATGCGAACGAGAAGCTCTACGGGCATCTCGGCATTGTAAAGCACTTTAAAAAGCTCAATCCGGACATGCTGATCGGCATCTGCGGCTGTATGATGCAGGAGAAGGACGAAGTGCTCCGTATCCAGAAGAAGTACCGTTTTGTGGATCTCGTCTTTGGCACCCATAATATCTGGAAGTTTCCGGAGTTGCTCTACGCGGTCGAGGCCGAGAATCAGCGCGTCATCGACACGGCGGAAGAGAGAAATACCTTCCGGGATCACATGCCGGCGCGCCGCAAGACTTGGTTTAAGTCGGGCGTGAACATCATGTATGGTTGCAATAACTTCTGTACCTACTGCATCGTCCCCTATGTGCGCGGCAGGGAGCAGTCGCGCGAGGCGGAAGATATTGTGCGCGAGGTGAAGGCACTCGTCGCGGACGGCGTAAAAGAAATCATGCTGCTCGGGCAAAATGTGAATTCCTACGGCAAGGGGCTTGAAGGGGGAGAAAGTTTTGCCACCCTGCTTCAAAAAGTATGTCAGGTCGAGGGCCTGGAGCGCATACGCTTTATGACGCCGCACCCGAAGGATCTCTCCGATGATTTGATTGAGACAATTAAGAGGAATCCGAAGATTTGTCGTCACATTCACCTCCCGCTCCAGTCGGGCAGCAGTAAGATTTTGCAGCGCATGAACCGCCGCTACACGAAGGAGTCCTACCTCGCGTTGGTCGAGAAAATACGGCGGGAGCTCCCGGAGGTGGGGCTCACGACCGACATTATTGTCGGCTTCCCGGGGGAGACAGAGGAGGATTTTCAAGACACGCTCGATGTGGTATCCCGCGCTTCCTTCCAGGCGGCCTTTACCTTTATTTATTCCAAGCGAAGCGGTACGCCGGCCGCGGAGTTTGAAGATCAGGTGCCGGAGGATGTGGTCGCGGACCGCATGAAGCGGCTCATTGCCCTGGTGCAGCAGTTCGCCTCAAAGGCTGCGGATTGCGATGAAGGGAAAATCGAGCCTGTCTTGGTCGAAGAAGTGAACGCGCAGCGCGCGGGCTATGTGACGGGGCGGCTATCCAACAATCTGATGGTACATTTCCCGGGGGACGAGAGCTTAATCGGGGCGGTGGTACCGGTTTTACTGAGGGAATCCAAGGGCTTTTATTACATGGGCGAGAGGAGGGACTAAAGTGGCGCTTTCGCCTATGATGACGCATTACCTGGAGACCAAAAAGGCCTATCCGGATAGCCTCCTATTCTATCGCCTCGGTGATTTTTACGAGATGTTTTTTGAGGATGCGCGTTTGGTGTCAAAGGA
>CAUVLB010000162.1:0-3476 GCA_963552595.1 uncultured Stomatobaculum sp.
CCAGGGACAGTGCAAGGAGGCCGCCGATGATCGATTTCTTTCCTGCTCTTCTCATTACCAATACCTTCCTTTCGTTCGCTCTGTGTTTTGTCATCCTGTACAGTTCTTGACTACAATCACAGTTTACGCGAAGAAGGGAATATCCACATCCGGCAAAGGTTCCCCCTCTCGGGGTACTTTATTCCCCCTTTTTCTACTCCGAAAGTGGTATGGGGCGCGGGATGTGAACCATGAAGCTGCGCTCCCCGCTCCGAACGCTGAACAAGCCGTCCTGAGGCAAGCCCTCGGCATCCAGACTGCAGACCGCCGGCTGTCGCAATTCCTCCGAAACCAGGAGAAGACTCTCCAGATTTTTGAGCCTGATTGCGTCCTCCGGCACTTCTTCCGGGCTCTCGGTGAAAACCAGTCGTGCCCCGTATTTCCGAAGCAGGCGGCGGAGTTCTAACTCCCAAGCCTCTTCCTCAGTCGGCGCTTTTGAGAAGATCAAAGCAAGCGATACCGGAATCACACCTGCCGCCGCGAGCAAAAGCGCAGCTGCGAGTTTCGGCACCGAAGGCGCTTCTGTGAAACGTTCTTTTTTGACAATGCTGCCGCTGTCTTTTGACTCGCCCCCCTTCTCGATCGCGTAAAAGCTGCTTCTCGTGTCCGCAGACAACGGTATTTCCAACGAAAACGGCTTTTCTTGACTTTCCGCCTCACTGAGAAGCGTAAACTGACCGGAAAAGACAAGCTTCAATTCGCGCTCAAAGCTCCCGCCGAGCTCGGTTTCAATCTCCGCAAAGCGATTCGCATAATCCGCGGGATTGAGCTGTGCCGAGGTCTCCACCGAGGCACCGCCGCCCTCTCCCGGCTGAATCTCTCCGCTCTTAAGCGGAATCCGCTGAGAAAAAATCTGTCTCTTTTCGCCGTCGCGATTAAAGTATCCGGCGAGCACCACAGCGATCTCATATTGCCCGCCGCACTGCACCGCTATACTCCCCTCTCCGGTCAAGCGCGCACTGAGCCCGAGCCAGAGCAAATCTGCCAGATTCTGCGGATAAATTTCTCCTGCCGACAGCCATTCTTCCGAAAACACCGTGTTTTCACGGAGATGCACCCACTGCTCCGCGTTGACGCTTACTTCGTAGGTATATAGCTTTTCCTCGCGCAACGCACTTTTTCGTTGCAGAGCCTGAAACAGGAGGGCAATCCCCAGGGCAATACAAAGAAGTCCCGCCGCTGTTGCCGCAATCTTTCGTCTTGTGTCAAATATCGGTCTGAAGCGCTTTCTGCCTCTTTTCATAGCCTGTTCCATAGCTTCCCCCGTATCCCGTCCCCTTTCTTGCTCTTTCCCCGTAAGGGATTAAGCGCAGAGGGGCGTACTGTCTCTTCTCGTAAGCCCTGCTGAACTTCAGTCGGCACCTCGCGCCTGCTGTTTAACAGCAGCACAGGCATTCCGACCCGCGGTACAACCCGAATTACGATACCGCTGATGTCATTCGGGTTTACCGGCTCGATGTCCGCAGAGGGGTTATTGTCGCCCTTCGTGATAAAGCTCCGGTTTCCCGCCTCATCCTCTCGAACCGCAAGGATTCTGTGCGTTATGCTGATATCTCCCCGTTGGAAGCTGATGACCGTCCCCTCCGAAAGAGCCTCTATCTCCTGTACCTCGCGGAGTTTTTGCACCAGTACCACATCACCGGGATGTATGACCGGTTCCATGCTGCCGGTCAGTATGACTGTCGGATAGACCGGAAATACGCCTACACAGAACCAGTAAAAAATCACAGCCGCAAACAGCTCTGCGTACCAAGCCAAAGAACTTCCCTGCGGCTCAGGATGCTCCCCAAACTCTTCCATGCGAAAGCGCTCCCGCACAAAAAAGAGAAAGAATACCGGAAAACAAAGTCCTATGGCGGCATTTGCAAGCCAGGGGAGATCCGGCAGGAAGGGAAAAATTCGCTCAAAGAGAGCTATGCTTCCGCCATAAAGCACCGAAGGCCACATCCCGCCGCTCAGCACCATCCCGGTTTGAAGGGCGTTCCGCGCGAGCGTCGGGAGTACGGTTTCCGCCCAAAAAACAAAACGATTCTCCGCGCCCTCCAGTCGGAGCGCCCGCTGTACATTGAGTTCAAGCAAGGTAAAAAACAGAGTCAGCAAAACCGTAGAAAGTGTCCGATAGCGGATATGCTTTCTGCTGAGCCCCAGGCCGTAGGCGCGAACGCCCTCCCGAATCATGAGCGGCAGCAGTATTAAGAGGGCATTCCGCGCAATGCCGGGCACTGAGCTGTCATAGGGGCTCCCCTTTAAACTCTTCATAAAAACAGCGCTCACACACCGGAGCGCTATACAGATTGCCGCAGCGGTCAGCGCATAAACGCGCATAGCTCTCCGAAGAACGCCGCGGCAGCGCACACTGACCCGCGGCAGCGCAAACAAGAGCAGGGTTGCCATACTTCCGTAGCAGAGAAGAGCCGCGAACAAATTGCTCTCCAAGTGTGTTCTGAACGCGGGAACGGCAGTCCCGACAAGGAAGAGCAGCAGGAAAATGAAGGCCCCCGTCATAAGTCCCCTGTTCTTCCGGCTGTTTTTCGATTTTTGCCCGTATTCCCGGATTTTACCGCGTTCGATTTGCTCGCAAACGCCCTATCATCAATGACAGCCCCCTCTGACGGTAGCTCTCCCACCTCGAGCAGCTGAACGGCGACCGGAAAATGAAGGGCCGCCGTGCCTTTTAGTTTCAGTGTATCTGTCCAATAGGCATAGCAAGTCAACGGACCGAAAAAGCTCGGGCGTTTTCGGCCTTCGCAGCTCCGCTGATCGATGCGCAAATCTGTCGCAAACGAATAGCTCACCCAGACACCGCAGGTCGGGAACCAGTGTTCCGAAAGCGGCATATCCATTAGGCTCTCCTCTTCCACAGCAATGAGATCTGGCATGACGCCTTCCGTTTTTCTTTCGCCGGCGCGCAGATAGAGACAGCAGTATAGCACATCATCCACCCGCTCTACACTTCGAACAGCCCACAGTTGATACGGCTCCAGAAAATAGGCATCCGGCTCGTCCCAGTCGTAGACTGCATCCGGGAGGGCCAGGTAGACCTGTTCGGGCGTGAGTAAAATTTCCTCTTCTGCGGCTCTTAGGTCCGCCTCTTTCGTCAGTGCCTTCATCCCTTTTTCATCTACCGGGCAAGAGATGCGGAGATAATTTTCACCGCCCAAAAAGCCATCCGGCAGTCCCTCCGGGAAGATTAGTTCCACGCTCTTTTCATCGTCTCCGTCCCGCGTTTCCAGCGGAACTTCCGCCAGTATCTCTCCGCTATCCCGCATCAATTCGGCGCGATATGCCCCCTCGGTCGAAAAGACGCAGTCCAAGCGCCCCGTCGCAAGCTTCCCCGCGACGCGTAGCGTGCCGTCCCAGTACGCATAACCGGTGCCCAGCGCTGCCAGACAAAGTGCCAGAACAGCACAGGGTAAGAGTTTTCCTCCCTGTCTCTT
>CAUVLB010000163.1:0-3470 GCA_963552595.1 uncultured Stomatobaculum sp.
AAGCGGTCAAGGGACGCACCATTGAGCTCCTCAAGATGGTCGGTATCGCGAACAGCGAGGGTATTTACAACATGTACCCGCACGAGCTTTCCGGCGGTATGCGGCAGCGTGTCATGATCGCAATGGCACTGGCTTGTTCGCCGAAGCTCATCATCGCCGACGAGCCGACGACCGCACTGGACGTGACGATTCAGGCACAGATTTTGGACTTGCTCCGCGGCCTGAAGGACAAGATCAATTCGTCCATCATGCTGATCACCCATGACCTCGGTGTCATTGCGGAGATGGCGGACTATGTCGTGGTCATGTACTCCGGACGCGTGGTGGAGGCGGGGACGGCGAAGGAGATTTTTGCGAACCCGGCTCACCCCTACACCATAGGCCTCATGGCTTCGAAGCCGGTCGTCGGTAAGCACCAGGACAAGCTCTACTCGATCCCCGGCAAGGTGCCGAACCCGATCAACATGCCCAACTATTGCTATTTCCGCGATCGCTGCGACAAGTGTGAGGGATGTTGCGACGGCGCATATCCCGGCGAGGTATGGCTTTCCGAGACGCACCGCGTCAGCTGCTATCTCTATGATGAGGCGCATCGAGGCGCGAAGCAGAACTGAGCGTGCGTAGGAATTTCTGAGACTAAGTAGGCTTGCGAAGGAAATGAGGCAATGATGGATAAAATCGAAACGAGGGAGTTCACGCCCATCGTGCACAACGAAGAGAATATCCTGGAAGTCAACGGCCTGAAGAAATACTTCCCGATTAAGGGCGGATTTTTTAACAGCGTGATAGGCCAGGTCAAGGCACTGGACGGTATCTCCTTTCATATCAAACGTGGAACCACCATGGGACTGGTGGGAGAGTCCGGTTGCGGTAAGACAACCGCCGGCAGAACCATACTTCGCTTAAACGGCGGTAAGACCGCGGGCGAGGTGCTGTTCAACGGAAAAGAGGTCTACGACATTCCGAAGAATGAACTGAACGACCTGCGCGTGAAGATGCAGATTATCTTCCAGGATCCGTTCTCCTCCCTCTCTCCGCGACTGCCGGTCGGTGAAATCATCGGCGAGGCGGTTCGTGAGCACAATCTGGTGCCGCGGGGCGAGTACCATGACTACATCGATCAGGTCATGGACAACTGCGGCTTGCAGCCCTTCCACAAGGACCGCTATCCGCATGAGTTCTCCGGCGGACAGCGTCAGAGAATTTGTATCGCAAGAGCGCTTGCGTTGAATCCGGAGTTTGTGGTTTGCGACGAGCCTGTCTCGGCACTCGACGTGTCGGTGCAGGCGCAGATTATAAACCTCCTCGAGGATTTGCAGGAGAAGTACAAGTTGAGCTATCTCTTCATCTCCCACGACCTCTCGGTGGTCGAGCACATCTCGGACACGGTGGGCGTCATGTATCTGGGAAATATTGTTGAGTTCGGCACGACGGAAGAGCTGTTTGCGAACCCGCTTCACCCCTACACAAAGGCCTTGTTCTCCGCGATTCCGATTCCGGATCCGGAGGCCAAGATGAAACGTATCATCCTGGAGGGAAGCATTCCCTCGCCGGCAAATCCCCCGGCAGGATGCAAATTCCACACCCGCTGCGCACACTGCATGGAGAAGTGCAAAACCCAGGTGCCGGAGCGGAAGGATATGGGCAACGGGCACTATGTCTGCTGCCACCTCTATGATGACAAGTAATAAGCTTCTATGAAGGGTTGAGGCTTAAGAGAGCAATGTGGCTGCCGTCTATGCAGAATTGTGTAGACGGCAGCCTTTTTCATGAAAGGGAAAAAAGACTGTCGGTTTCTGCTGCGTATTGAGGCGCGCCGACAGCCTCCGTGCGATTTCGGACACAGGCATTGGGGAGGAAAGAGATATGGCCTGGTTGACACTGGGACTGTTCGCGGCGGGTTTGCTGCTATGCCTGCTTTGCAAGCTGTCCATTCTGTATGCACTGAGTTTCGGCTTGCTGCTGTTTTCGGTCTATGCCCGCCGCAGCGGGTTTTCGTGGACAGAAATTTTGCGCATGGCGCTTCGAGGCGTCTGGAAGATACGGAGCATTTTGATTACCTTCGTGCTGATCGGTACGATGACCGCACTTTGGCGGGCGGCCGGGACGCTCCCGGTGGTGGTTTGCTATGCCGCGGGACTCATTCGTCCCTCGGTTTTTCTGCTCATGACTTTTCTCTTAAATTGTGCGGTCTCAGTGCTCACAGGTTCTGCCTTTGCGACCTCGGCGACCATGGGGGTTATCTGCGCCGCAATGGGGAGAACGACAGGTATCAGCATGCAGCTTACGGGGGCTGCGGTGCTCTCCGGAGCCTATTTCGGAGACCGCTGTTCCCCGGTTGCGACCAGTGCGCTCTTGGTTGCGGAACTGACCCACACGAATATCTTTGACAACATTAAAAACATGCTGCGAACCGCCTTGGTTCCTTTTTTGCTCGCCTGCGCGGTTTATGCAGGGCTCGGACTCCACACGGTGCCGAGCGGAGAGCTTCTCAACCTGCGGGCGCTCTTTGCCCGGGAACTGCGTCTCCATTGGCTCGCGATACTTCCGGTTGTTGTGATCATGTTGCTTTCCCTGCGGCGGGTGGACGCAAAGACCGCCATGGCGGCGAGTATCTTGACCGCCGTTCCGCTGGCTGTCTTTCTGCAAAACTTCGCGCCCGCGGACTTACTGCGAATTTCTCTCTTCGGCTATCGCGCATCGGATCCCGAAGCAGCAGCCATGCTGAACGGCGGCGGCATTGCGGCCTTTGTCAAAATCACGGGCATTGTGAGTCTCTCGGCCTCGTACGCGGAGCTCTTTCAGAAGACAGACTTACTGGTCGGGGTCAAGGCCTTGGTGGAGCGCTTCGCGAGAAGAACAAGCCCCTATGCGGCTGTACTCGGGACGTCGGTGCTCTCTGCGATGCTGGCCTGCAATCAGACCCTCACAGTTATGCTGACGAAGCAGCTCTGCGAGGAGGTAGAACCGGACAGCTTACGACTTGCCCTCGGGCTTGAGGACAGCGCGGTCATCATCGCGGCGCTGATTCCCTGGTCTGTCGCGGCGGCGGGGCCGCTGGCTTCCATCGGCGCGCCGGGAACTGCGGTCTTACTTGCCTGCTATCTCTACCTCCTGCCCCTCTGGCGATTGATGACGGCAAAGCAGAGGTTCATCGGTTTTGCTTAAACTTGCGGGCGAAGCGAAACTTGAAAAAAGCGCGGAGAGGCGCTATGCTTTAAGGACTTTACCGAGACAGAGCAGAAGCAGATCGAAGTAGGGCTTTCGACCGCAGTAATCGGTGACAAAGAGGCTGCCGCAAAGATTTTGGCGTTGGTACCGGAGGCGTGGATTAAGAAGATTCCGTTTTTTTGTGCGGAAGCACGCGACCACCAAGACCATAGAGCGGATTGCAAGCGAGTATCCGGAGCTCTACGCCGTTGCCAAGCGGCCGGGAGAACTGCCCGAGGCGGAGAAAGAGGCGCTTCGCA
>CAUVLB010000164.1:0-3466 GCA_963552595.1 uncultured Stomatobaculum sp.
CAAGAGCCCTTCCATGATCGCCTCGTTTTCAAACGGTCGGTCGGAGAAATAGATTGCCTCCTGCGCCTCCAGAATTGCGTCCAGCTTAAGTTCCCGCAGCAGTTCGCGGAGTTCGATTCCACGCTCGTGGGAAATTCGCTGTTCCAGAAGCACATTGCCGTCCGCAATGATCTCGGTCCCGCAGCCGCAAACGGCGCAGGAAATGCCAAAACGCTCCATCTCATACTCAAGGAGACAGAGCGTCCGCCCGGAATTCAAATATACAAGATGTCCCGCCTCGCGCAGCGACCGAATTGCGGTCACCGCGCTCTGCGGGATCTCCTTGCTCTTGTCGTCGACCAAGGTGCCGTCGACGTCAAAGAAAAATAATTTTTGATTCATGAAACAGCTTACGGCTGTGCGCTGCTTGCCTCGGACGCGCCGCTCTCGGCACCTGCCTCGGTTGCTGCGCTCTCTTCGCCGGATGCCGCCGCGCTCTCCTCGCCGGATGCCGCTGCCGCACTCTCCTCAGCCTCGCTCGCCTGAACCTTGTTCGCCTTGTCGAGGATGAAGTTTGCGACCTGGAGCTCTCTCGCCTGCAGATCGACCTGCTCCTGGCCGAGAATCGAAACCAGCATATCCTTCGAGTAGCCGTAGCTGTCCTCGAGTGCCTTGTAAGCTGCGTCGTCCAACTTGAGCTTTTCCTTGTTCGCAATCTCATCGACCATGAGCTTGACCTTTGCGACATTCTCGCCCGCCTCCAGCATCTGCTGGTCGTAGCTCTCCTGCGTCATCGAAGTCATCTGCAGGTAGCTCTCAAGCGTGAGGCCGTACTGCGAGAGCTGCTTGTTCATGCGCTCTTTCTGCACCGCTGCCTCATAGGTCTTTGCTTCTTCGCTGACCTCGAAGGTCGAGCTGTTCATCACTGCATCGAGCGCTGCGGTGAGCTCCTGGTTGCGCTCGTTCTTCTCCTTCTGTGCAAGAAGCTGGCTCTTAATCTCCGCGCGATATGCGTCGACCGTCGTCTGTGCATTGTTCGTGGTCGTTGCAACCCACTCGTCGGTCAGCTCCGGCTGAGACTTCTCCTGAACCGAGTTCACCGTGACGTCAAAGGTAACTGCCTGACCTGCGAGCTCTTCGCTGTGGTACTCTGCCGGGAAGGTGAGGTTTAAGGTTCTCTGCTCGCCCTTCGTCGCGCCGATCAGTCCCTCCTCAAAGCCGTCGATAAAGCTGTGGCTGCCGAGCTCCAGATTCTGGCCCTGTGCCGTACCGCCGTCGAACGCAACGCCGTCCTTCTTGCCCACATAGTCAATGTTGACAACATCGCCCTCCGCTGCCGGGCGATCCACTTCGACAAGGCTCTGGCTGTTCTCGAGCATGCTCTGAATGTAGCTCTCGACCTCTTCGTCCGTCACGCTGACCTCATGCGTCGTAATCTCGATTCCGACATACTTGCCGAGCTTTACGGTTCCGTAGCTCTTCGGCTGCTTCGGAAGATTGGAATCCGCAGCTCCGGCTACCGTGCTCTCGCTCGCATCGCTCGCAGTCTTTGCCTCCTTCTTGCCACAAGCCGCAAAGGAAAGCGCCATCGCTGCAAGACCGGTCATCAGCAGCAGCTTTTTCGGTGAAAATCTCATTCTCATAACTCCTTTTTTCTGATTCTTCCCTCGTGGAACGGCGCTTACACTTCCGGGTAGAACGCCTTGAATGCGAGGTACATATTGTAAATATCCAACTTGCTCGTCACCTCGAAGGGCGAGTGCATCGAGAGCACCGCGACACCGAGGTCCACAACGTCGACATTGAGACGCGCCACATCGCCCGCAATCGTGCCGCCGCCGCCGAGGTCCAGCTTACCGAGCTCTCCGATTTGCCAGTATACCCCGTTCGCGTCCATGATATCAATCACTTTCGCCATGAATTCCGCGCTCGCATCGCTTGCGCCGAATTTGCCGCCGGAGCCCGTGTACTTCGTGAGCACCACGCCGCGATTTAAATAGCTCGAGTTCTTTGCCTCAAAGGCATCCGCAAAGGTCGGGTCGTAAGCGCCGTTTACATCCGCCGAGAGGCAGGAGGAATTCGCGAGCACATCCTTAAGATCCACCCCCTCTGCCTGAGCGAGGTAGCCGATGTAGTCATAGAGGAAGTTCGACTCGGAACCGGTGTTGCCGTTCGATCCGATTTCTTCCTTATCGGTGAGTATCGTGACCGTCGTGTACTCCGGATTCTCGGTCGCAAGCTGTGCCATGAGTGCCGCGTACGCGCAGACTCTGTCATCCTGACCGTAGCCGCCGACCAGAGAGCGGTCAAGGCCGATGTCGCGCGGCTTCGCAGCCGGCACAAACTCGATCTCCGCTCTCGCGAAATCGCGCTCGGTAATGCCGTACTTCTCATTCAGATAGCGGAGCACTTCCAGGCGGAACGGCTCCTTCACATCCTCGTCCGGATAGGGCGTCGTGCCGAGCACAATGTTCAGCTCTTCGCCGCGAAGCCCCTCAGAGAGCGGTCTCTGCATCTGCTGCTTGGAGAGGTGAATCAAGAGGTCGGTGATGTAAAGCACCGGATCGTTTGGATCCTCACCGATCGTGATTTCGACCGTAGTGCCGTCCTTTTTCACGACAACGCCGTGCATTGCGAGCGGCATACTGCCCCACTGGTACTTCTTGATGCCGCCGTAATAATGGGTCTTGAAGAGCGCAATGTCATTCGACTCGTAGAGCGGATTCGGTCTCAGGTCGATGCGCGGGGAGTCGATGTGCGCACCGTTGATGCGCACGCCGTCCGCCAGGGATCTGGTGCCGAACACCGTGATTGCCATTGCCTTGTTGCGGTTGGTCGAGAAGACCTTGTCGCCTGCCTTGTATTTCTTCTTGGAATCGAAACGCTCATAGCCGGCCTCTAAGAACATCTTCTCCGCGAACTTCACGCATTCGCGCTCTGTCTTACAAGACCCGAGAAACTCCATATAGCCCTTTGCAAATTCGTGCGCCTTTTCTCTCTGCTCCGGCGCCTTCTTTGCGATGTTCGGATACTCCCAGCAGAGTTCCTTCTCCAACTGCTTGCCCTTGCTCAGTTCCTTATCTGCCATTTCGTGCTCCTTTCCGTTTCTTTGTTTATGATATGAAAAACCGACAGCATAAGCTGACGGTTTCTCATTTCGAAATAGGATACTATGACTTAAAGCTTGATGTTCTTCAGGAGATCGCCGAGGTTCGTCGTCGCGCGAGTCTTCTCCTCGTACTTGAAGCCGCCGGTCTCCTCCAGGGTGTTGCTTCTGCCGGAGAAGTGCTCGTCCGGCTCCTCGAGTGCGCGCATGGAAAGGGAGATCTTGCCATCGCCGATTTTGATGATTTTAACCTTGACCTCCTGACCCTCCTTGAGGACATCCGCAGGCGTCTTGACTCTCTTTCTGGAAATCTGCGAGACGTGAAGCAGACCCGTTGCGCCGTTCAGGTCGATGAATGCGCCGTAGTCCTTCAGGGACTCG
>CAUVLB010000165.1:0-3459 GCA_963552595.1 uncultured Stomatobaculum sp.
ATGTCCAAGAAGTTTCTGGTAAAAATGGGTACGGTAACAGAGGTAACAGAGGAGGAAAGTGCATGAGCGAAGAATACAACGCAGACCAAATACAGGTATTGGAAGGTCTGGAGGCAGTCCGGAAGAGACCCGGCATGTACATCGGTTCGACTTCTTCGCGGGGATTGCATCATCTCGTGTACGAAATTGTGGATAATTCCGTCGACGAAGCACTGGCGGGTTACTGTAGCGAAATCGAAGTGACGGTGCATCGCGACAACTCCGTGACAGTCAAGGACAATGGCAGAGGAATTCCCGTTGATATTCAAAAGAAACTGGGAATACCTGCCATTGAAGTGGTTTTTACGGTCTTGCACGCGGGCGGAAAATTCGGCGGCGGCGGATACAAGGTATCCGGCGGCCTTCACGGTGTCGGTGCATCCGTGGTCAATGCGCTCTCTGTCTGGCTCAAGGTTCAGGTATATCGGAACGGCAAGTGCTATGAAGAGGAATTTGCGCGCGGAAAAACGACGGTACCCCTCCATGTGGTGGGCGAAGTGAGCCCGGATTCCCACGGGACTGTCGTACACTTTGCGCCGGATTCCGAGATTTTCGAGACTACGGTTTACGACTATGAAACGTTGCGTGTACGCCTCAGGGAGACAGCCTTTCTCACCAAAAACCTGAAAATAACACTGACGGATGAGCGCGAAGCGGGAAAGAGCGAGAGCTTCCACTACGAGGGTGGCATACGCGAATTTGTGCAGTATTTAAACCGCGGAAAAAATGCGCTCTACGACCAGGTTATCGGTTGCGAAGAAAAGCGAGAGGGCGTGATGGTCGAAGTGGCTATGCAACATAACGATAGCTACAATGAAAATATATACACATTCGTGAATAACATTAATACACCGGAGGGCGGTACCCATCTGACCGGCTTTAAGAATGCAATCACGAAGACCTTTAACGACTATGCGCGCACCAGAAAGCTACTCAAAGAGAGCGATGAAAACCTGACGGGGGAAGATCTCCGTGAGGGACTCACGGCAATTGTCTCCGTCAAGGTCGAAAATCCGCAGTTTGAGGGACAGACCAAGCAGAAACTCGGAAACTCCGAGGTCACCGGTGCGGTGAGTTCGGTGTTGAGTGAGCAGATCACTTACTTTTTGGAACAGAACCCGGCGATAGCGAAGCAGATTTGCGACAAAGCGATACTTGCGCAGCATGCGCGGGCAGCGGCGAGAAAGGCGCGCGATTTGACGCGCAGAAAATCTGCGCTGGACGGTATGGCTTTGCCCGGAAAGCTGGCGGATTGCTCAAGCAAGGATCCGAAGGAATGCGAAATATTCATCGTCGAGGGCGATTCGGCAGGCGGTTCCGCAAAGACTGCGCGTGATCGAAAGACGCAGGCCATACTGCCTCTCCGCGGTAAAATTCTGAATGTCGAGAAGGCCAGAATGGACCGCGTCTACGGAAATGCGGAAATCAGGGCGATGATTACGGCCTTCGGTGCCGGTATTCATGAGGAGTTCGATATCTCTAAGCTGCGCTACCACAAAATTATCATCATGACGGATGCCGATGTGGACGGTGCGCACATTGCGACTTTGATGCTCACCTTTATCTACCGCTATATGCCGCAGCTCATCCAGGAAGGCTATGTTTACCTTGCGCAGCCGCCGCTTTATAAGCTGGAGAAAAATAAGCGCATTTGGTACGCCTACTCCGATGAGGAATTGAACCGGATTCTGCAGGAAGTCGGCAGAGACGAGAGCAATAAGATTCAGCGCTATAAGGGACTCGGCGAGATGGATGCGGAGCAGCTCTGGGAGACCACGATGGATCCGGAGCGGCGCGTATTGCTTCGTGTGAGCATGGATGAAGATGCCCGCTCGGAACTGGAACTCACCTTTACGACCTTAATGGGCGATCAGGTGGAACCGCGCCGGGAATTCATCGAGAACAACGCGAAGTACGTGACAAATCTTGACATTTGACGAAACGGGGGCAATGGATGGAACCGAATGTATTTGATCAGATCAAAGAGGTTGATCTGAAAAAAACGATGGAGAAGTCGTATATCGACTATGCGATGTCCGTCATTGCGGCGCGTGCGCTGCCGGATGTGCGAGACGGCCTTAAGCCGGTGCAGCGTCGCATCCTGTTCTCCATGTTTGAATTGAACAATGGACCGGACAAAGCCCACAGAAAATGCGCTCGTATTGTCGGAGACACCATGGGTAAGTATCACCCGCACGGTGACTCTTCGATTTACGGAGCGCTCGTTAACATGGCTCAGGAATGGGCAATGCGAAATTGTCTGGTAGACGGACACGGAAACTTCGGTTCCATCGACGGCGACGGAGCCGCGGCAATGCGTTACACGGAGGCGCGTCTCTCCAAGATTGCGATGGAGATGATTGCGGACATCAATAAGGACACGGTGGATTTTGTTCCGAACTTTGATGAGACCGAGCAGGAACCTGTGGTCTTGCCGAGCCGCTATCCGAATTTGCTGGTCAACGGTACCCAAGGCATTGCGGTCGGCATGGCGACCAATATTCCGCCTCACAATTTGAGAGAAGTGGTCGGCGCGGTCGACTGTCTCATTGAGAATAAGATTGCCGATCGAGAGACAACACTGGATGAGGTCATCTCTCTTGTCAAGGGACCCGATTTCCCGACCGGCGCCACCATACTCGGAAAGAGCGGCGTATTGGAGGCTTATCGGACCGGAAGAGGAAAAATTCGTGTTCGCGCCGTGACCAATATAGAGCCGATGCAGAACGGAAAGCATCGGATTGTGGTGACAGAGCTCCCCTACCTGGTCAATAAGGCGAGACTTATTGAGAAGATTGCGGATTTGGTGCGCGATAAGCGTGTGGACGGAATCACAGATCTTCGAGATGAGTCAAACCGCGAGGGTATGCGCATTGTCATTGAGCTCAGAAAAGACGTCAATCCGCAGATTGTGCTGAACCGACTCTTAAAGCACACCCAGCTCGAGGACACCTTCGGTGTAATTATGCTCGCATTGGTCAACAACGAGCCCAGGGTTCTGAATCTCTTGCAGATGCTCGAGCACTATCTCGAGCACCAGAAGGAAGTGGTGACGCGGAGAACCAGGTATGACCTAAACCGTGCGGAAGAAAGAGCACACATTTTAAAGGGTCTCCTGATTGCACTGGATCACATCGATGAAGTGATACGCATCATACGCGAGAGTCGAAGCGTTGCACTTGCAAAACAGAACTTGACGGAGCGTTTTGCGCTCACCGATATTCAGGCTCAGGCCATTGTGGACATGCGTCTCCGCGCCCTGACCGGTTTGGAGAGAGAAAAGCTCGAGAATGAATATCAGGAACTTGAGCGAAAGATTGCCTACTTTAAGAGCATACTTGAGGATGAGAAGAAGCTGCTCACCGTCATCAAAGAGTAGATGGATCTGGTCGCGGAAAAGTACGGAGACGACAGAAGAAC
>CAUVLB010000166.1:0-3455 GCA_963552595.1 uncultured Stomatobaculum sp.
ATAGATGGTACCGCCGATCACACCACCGAGTACATAGTTCTGAATCTGATCGCTTGCATTCGAGGGGGCTAAGTTTCCCTTGCCGCTAATGTTAATGACAAAGGAGAGGGAGAGGAGACCGATTAAAAGCTTAACGGCAACAAGAAAATAAAAATTGTTAAAAACAGACAGCATAGCGGATTCCTTTCAATGATGAATTTACTCCCGAATAAACTCGGGCTCTGTGCCGATAAACTCCATGGGCTCCAGATTGCAGGTGGTGTCATTCACATAGAGGACGCGATAGTACTTGTCCTTCGCAAAGATAATCGGGTTGCCGGAAAACTCGGTCGCATTGAGATAAACCTCTTCCGCAGGCACATTCAGTTCCTTTGCAATGCGTTCCACCGAATGAATTGCCAGAGTGACCTTCTGGCCGTTTGCCTGCAACTCCCGGTAGCGGTTCACTTGCAGGAGCGCCATGACAATCAGTAATAGGAGCGCAATCAGCGCGGGTTCGCGGTAGCGGGAACTCTGTTTTTATTTAAAATCGCTTCCCCCTTTTACCAGAAAAATCCGAACCAAAACGGCCGCAATAATGAGTTGCACGCGGTTCATGCCGACATTGCGTCGCAGCAAAAACTCATAAGAATAAAATTTCATGGAATACCTCCGTGGCAGTGTCCTGCCGGACTCAATAATCAGAGAGATTCTATCACAGCCCTCTGATTGTTGACAGCAAAATCGTAAGCGGAGTAGTGTATTCAATTGAATTAAGAAAAGCTTAATCCGAGAAAGCCGCCGAACGGCGTGGCTGCGTGCCGCCCGCCCCTGCTTATTCTTGAAAAGACTTGGCATTTTGTGTATGATTTCTCCATACGGGTTTGTGTCTTTGCCCGTCATTGAAGAGACAGGAGGATAGCATGAACTACGCAGAGGAATCACTGAAGAAGCATTACGAGTGGAAGGGTAAAATCAAGGTTGTAACGGATATTCCGGTTAAGACCTCGGAGGATTTATCGCTCGCATACACCCCGGGTGTTGCTGAGCCTTGCCTTGAGATTCAGAAGGATGTGAACAAGTCCTACGAACTTACGCGCCGTTGGAATCTGTGCGCGGTTGTGACGGACGGCACCGCAGTTCTCGGACTCGGCGACATCGGCCCGGAGGCAGGTATGCCGGTCATGGAGGGCAAGTGCGTGCTCTTTAAGGCCTTCGGCGATGTGGATGCCTTCCCGCTTTGTGTGAAGTCCAAGGATGTGGATGAGATTGTCAACACAATCTATCTGCTCTCCGGTTCCTTCGGCGGCGTGAACCTCGAGGATATTGCGGCACCGCGCTGCTTTGAAATCGAGCGCAAGCTGAAGGAAAAGTGTGATATTCCGATCTTCCACGACGATCAGCACGGAACGGCAATCGTCGTTCTCTCGGGGCTTATCAATGCGCTGAAGGTGGTCGGCAAGGACAAAGAAGAGGTTAAGGTGGTCGTGAACGGTCCGGGCAGCGCGGGCATTGCAGTCTCGAAGCTGCTGCTTTCCTACGGCTTTAAGAACTTAACGCTCTGCAACAAAGCAGGCATCATGAACAAGGACTCGCAGGGTCTCAACTGGGCACAGGAGGAGATGCTGAAGGTCACGAACCTCGACAACAAGTCGGGTACCTTAAAGGATGCGCTGGTCGGCGCAGACATCTTCCTCGGCTTCTCCGGCCCGAACATGGTCACGGAGGAGATGGTGAGAAGCATGAACAAGGATGCCATCATCTTTGCTTGTGCAAACCCGACCCCGGAGATTTTCCCGGATGAGGCAAAGAAGGGCGGCGCGAGAGTCATCTCGACCGGCAGATCGGACTTCCCGAACCAGATCAACAACGTGCTGGTGTTCCCGGGATTGTTCCGCGGTGCCTTCGATGTCCGCGCAAAGGATATCAACGAGGAGATGAAGATGGCGGCGGCGGTCGCAATCGCAAACCTGATTTCGGACGATGAGGTCAGCGAGGACAACATTATCCCGAAGGCTTTCGATCCGCGCGTCAAGGATGTCGTGTCTAAGGCTGTCGCCGAGGCGGCAAGACGCACGGGTGTCGCCAGAATCTGAGCAGCGGGATAAGAAGACAGGCAGGAACGGGCAAACAGGGCAAATAGATAGAAAGAAGGAAACACAATGGCAAAACACACCATTCTGTACGGCTGCGGTCACATTGCACCGGCGGAGGTAGAGGGAACGGAGTACGAACAGCAGGAGAAGCTTGACTACCTGAGAATTTGCGGACGCTGCCCCGCCTGCGAAAAAGAATACAGAAGCGCGCATCCGTCGCTTCGGGAAGCGTAAGGCGCCGGGATGAGATTGTGGATTTCCGGCACGGGTTCCGCCCTGCCGAAGAAAGTTGTGACGAATGATGACCTCGCAAAGGTCATCGATACGAGTGACGAGTGGATTTTTGCGCGCACCGGTATACACCAGCGCCATGTCGCGGATGAGACCGAGACCATAGAGAAGCTGGGGGCCGCTGCGGCGGAGAAAGCGCTCGGCGAGGCGGGAGTCTCCGCAGAGGAGATTGGGCTGATTATCTTCGGCACCTGCACAGACGGCAATGTGACGCCGAGCGCGGCCTGCCAGGTGCAGGCGCTGATCGGGGCTGCGAACGCGGTCGCCTTTGATATCAACGCGGCCTGCTCCGGCTTCCTCTATTCCCTCCGCACGGCGGAAGGCCTCATGAAGACAGGGCTTGCGAAGAAAGCACTTGTGATAGGCGGCGACCTTGTGACCCGCTACTTGGACTGGCAAGACAGAACCACCTGCGTGCTTTTCGGAGACGCGGTCGGTGCAGTGGTGCTCGAAGCGACGGAGGATGAGACGAAGGGCGATATCCTTGGCTCCGCGCTCGGCGCGGACGGCGTGAAGGGGCACAACCTCACCGGTCGCACGGATCCGGACGATCATTTCCTCTCCATGAACGGACAGGAAGTGTTCCGCTTTGCGGTTCGCACCGTTCCGCTCTGCATCGAAGAGGCGCTTCAAAACGCAGGCGTCGACAAGAAGGATGTGAGCGCCTATGTCCTGCACCAGGCAAATTCCCGCATCATCGAGGCGGTCGCCAAGTATCTCGGAGAGCCGCTCGACAAGTTCCCGATGAACCTCTCCGATACGGCAAACACCTCGGCGGGAAGCATCCCGACCCTCTTTGACCGATTGAACCGGGAGGGTCGCTTAAAGCGCGGTGACATCATTGTTCTGTCGGGCTTCGGCGGTGGTCTCACCTGGGGCGCAACGGTGATACGCTATTGACGTAAGGCGGAGAATCGGTTAAAAAAAGAAAGAAACTATATTGACAAAGAAACGGCAAGTGTTCAGTAACTTGCGCATCGAAGAAGGAGAAAACTATGTTTGAAAAGGTTAAGCAGATGATCGCAGAGCAGCTCAGCGCAGACGAGAGCAGCCTCACCGAGGAGACTTCCTTCAAGGACGACCTCGGCG
>CAUVLB010000167.1:0-3440 GCA_963552595.1 uncultured Stomatobaculum sp.
GTATTTTGCGGACTACTTCCTTCACAATTCGGATGTCACCTTTGACCTCTCGACCAATGAGATGCAGGTGCACGACAAGAAGGGTGAGAATTGGAAGGTCACCATTCTTGACACCGGTCTCAATACGATGACCGGCGGTCGAGTGCTGCGCGCAAAACAGTATCTGGAGAACGAGCGCTTCCTGCTCACGTACGGAGACGGCGTGGCGGATGTGGATCTCAATGCGCTTCTCGCCTTCCACGAGCAGCACGGTGGCGTGGCAACCATGACGACCGTCAGCCTTGCACAGCAGAAGGGGGTCCTCGAAAAGGACGACAAGGGACAGATTCTTGCCTTCCGTGAGAAGAACGATGAGGACGCAGCCATCATCAACGGCGGCTTCATGGTTCTGGAGCCGAAGGTATTCGACTATCTTGAAGGTGATGCAACTGTGCTTGAGCAGGAGCCCATGCGTAAACTCGCGGCAGAGGGACAGCTTTTTGGCTATGCACACGATGGTTTCTGGCAGTGCATGGATACGCAGAGAGAGAAGGAAAAGCTTGAGACACTTTGGGACGAGGACAAGGCTCCCTGGAAGCGGTGGTGAACATGAAGTATACAGAGGATATGAAGCAGTTTTACGCAGGCAAGCGCGTGTTTTTGACCGGTCACACCGGCTTTAAAGGAAGCTGGATCTCGGTCATGCTCCGCATGCTCGGCGCGGAAGTCTACGGCTATGCACTTGCGCCGGAGAGCGAGCCCTCACTCTTTACGCTGCTTTCGCTGGACAAGAAGATGCACTCCACGATTGCGGATATTCGAGACTTTCAGCGCCTCAAAGAGGCGATTCGGGAGGCAAAGCCGGATTGCGTGCTGCATCTCGCGGCGCAGCCCCTGGTCAGAGAGTCCTATCGCTTGCCGCGTGAGACCTATGAGACCAATGTGATGGGCACCGTGAATCTCCTAGAGGCAGTGCGAGAGCTCGGCGGTGTGGAAACCTTTCTCAATGTGACGACCGATAAGGTTTATGAGAACCCGGAAGAGGCAAATCACGGCTTCACCGAGGATGAGAAGCTGGACGGCTACGATCCCTACTCGAACTCGAAGAGCTGCTCGGAGCTTGTGACCCACTCCTACCAAAAGTCCTTTTTCTCGGAGCCCGGGGCAATGCGCATTTCCACCGCGCGCGCAGGCAATGTGATCGGCGGCGGAGATTTCGCAAAGGACAGAATTATTCCGGACTGTGTGCGTGCAACAGTGCAGGGCAAGGCAGTCGAACTTCGGAATCCCTATTCGACCCGCCCTTACCAGCATGTGCTGGAGCCGCTCTACGCCTATCTCATGATTGCGATGCAACAGGCAAAGGAAGCGAAGTATGCCGGCTATTACAATGTGGGGCCGGATGACTGCGACTGCGTGAGCACCGGAGAGCTCGCAGACCTCTTTGTAAAGCACTGGGGCGAGCCGGCTGCCTGGAAGAACGTGGCCGAGGCGAATGCGCCGCACGAGGCGGGTTTCCTGAAGCTTGACTGCGCAAAGTTAAAGAAGAGTTTTGGCTGGTCACCCATATGGCATGTAGATCAGGCGGTCGCTGAGACCGTTCACTGGTATCAGGCTTGGGCTTATGGCAAGGATTTGACTGCGGTGACGGAAGAGCAGATTCGAAATTTTCTCTCCGTAAAGTGAAATTTAGAGAGATGGCGAAATGCCATCTCTCTTAGTCGTGAGGGGGCTTACAACGAAGCGTATGAAACAACAGACGAAACAAAAGAAGGCTGGCTTATGGCAGCGCCTCGCATTATTGTTACTTTTGGAGCTGGTCTTTTTCTATCTGGTTCAACTTATTGTGCCGAGTTGCAATGTGCTGGTGGAACGGGTGGACAATCGCTATGTCGGCTATGTCAATGACAGAGAAGGCTACCGGAAGATAGAGTTTTCGGAAGCCGGTGTCGGGCAGGTGTACAGCGAACTCTACCACATTGACCAGAGTGTGGAGATTGATATTTCGGCGGAAAAGGCAAAGGCAAGCGTTCCGGTCACCTTCCTGAACCTGGAGCGCTTACATCCCAATACTTATCGCGGTATGTACGATGTGGTTCTGCACAACGCACTGCCGCTGCAGGCGGCGCTCTTTGTCGCCTTCAACCTGTGCCTTGCGGCTTTGATTTGGTTTGCGAAAAAGAAGAAATTCTCGCTCGCTGCGTTTGCTTCCTGTTTTCACTATCGGAGCGAAAAGCAGGTGAAGTGGGGGAGAAAGCAGTGGTTGCTGCTCGGCCTCATTTTGCTCGCAAGCTTTGCCATCGCGCCGGGCGTTGACCTGCCGAGCATCACGCGCATGAGTTCTCAATTTGTGTCGGGGGGAGATATCTATCAGATTCAGAATTTGAGAGAGGTGGAGGTCCATTTTATCGAATTCAATTCCTACCCCTACAATCCGATTATGCTGCTGTTTTATGCGATCCCGAACATCCTGAGCTTCGGCTTTGCGCCGTTTTACCTCCAGACCTATGTGCTCTGGCTTCCGGCGCTGATTTTCAAGATTTGCAATGCCCTGCTGATGCGCGAGGTGATTCTTTCTTTGGAAGGCTATATGCTGGACTGCGGACTCATCACAGAGGAACGGAAGAGGAGGAGCTTTTGGTTTCTCTTTTTGACACCGCTGGTGTTCTATGTTGCGATTTCTTATATTCAATTGGACGTCCTACCCATGTATCTGATGGCGGAAGGCTTGTTGCAGCTGCTCCGCGCGGACGAGAAGAAAGTCAATCGCGCGCTGGGTTCTGCGCTGCTTGCGCTCGGTTGTTTCTGTAAGCTCCAGAACCTACTGCTGGTGCCGGTTTGCCTTCTGGTGTATTTTGTGCTGATTTGGCGGAAACGGCAGGAGTTTTTCAATGCGCTCATCTATCTGTTTACCCTGGCGCTTAGCATCTCAAATATCTATTTGTGGAATCCGATGATCGGTATGTTTCTCTCACAGAATCCGCAGAGCAAGCGCATCTGGTTCACGGCCTTCCCGTATGTACAGGATGCAGTGTTCCTCTATGTAACCTTCTTCTTTGTCATCTTGTTTCTCGGCCTGGTGGCAATGCAGTTTCGCTCCGATTTGAGCAAGAGTCAATTATTATTCGGCGCGCTGCTCGCAAACGGAGCATTGGTGCTGCTTTTCAGTGCGACCATACTGGACACACTCTCTACCTACATCCTTGCCTTTCCCGCGCTTGTGTACATTCTGTATCGCGAGAAGGATGATTTGAGAGCCTTCTTCATCTGGGCTATTTCTGCCCTCGTCTTGGCAGAGTGGGTGTTCAGCAGTGTAGGCGATATCACCGGAGCATTACATTACTTCGGGAAGAGCGGTTTGTTCATGCAATTGGAGCAGGAACTCGCGGGGACAGAGAATGGCTTAAAGTTGACATCCACCCTGCTTACTTTGACGAAGGCGGGGCTTGTAATGTATACAG
>CAUVLB010000168.1:0-3438 GCA_963552595.1 uncultured Stomatobaculum sp.
CAGCTTTCAGGGCGGCAGACGCTTTTACGATTTCACGCCGCGCATCATTTACGAGTATTCGCGGCGCAGAAAGCCGGACGCAGAGACAGACTTTTACGAGGAGAAGTTAAACCACCTCTGGGTGGACATCTTCATTTTGGATCGTCTGCCGGACGGCAAGGCCGGCGCGCACACCCTGATTGAGCACAAGGCGATTTATGCCCTTGCCATGGGACACCGTCGCGCGCTCAATTACCGTAAGTACGGACTCGGACAGAAGGGGGCGGTCTTCCTCGGCAGCACTGCGGGAAAGCTCCTGCCCATGCGGAAGCTCTTTGCGCTTCAGGACAAAGTCGCGCGGCGTGCCAACAAGAAGCAGACGGCGGAGTGGTATTACTCAAATTACGATCCGGGCTATATCGACATACGCCTGCCGGATGCGGTTGCACAGGAGCGCATCCAGATCCGCTTTGAGGATTGCACGCTCTGCATCCCGAAGCACTACGACGAGGTACTCACGAAGATTTACGGAAATTATATGGAGCTCCCGCCGAAGGAAGAGCGGCGTCCTTCCCACGAGAGCACGGGGATAGAGATTTATGGTTGAGAGAACAGAGAAGCTCTGCGTTGTGGTCTCGGTCTACAACGAAGAGGCAGCGCTGCCGCTTTGCCACGAGTGCCTCACGGAGGTGCTTTCGGAGAGCGGCAGGGACTACACCCTCCTCTTTGTAAACGACGGGAGCAGAGACCGGAGCGCGGAGATTTTGGATTGCCTTGCGGCAAACGACCCTCACGTTCGCGTGCTCCACTTTTCGCGGAACTTCGGGCACGAGGCCGCGATGATTGCGGGCATAGACTATGCGGAGGGGGCGGTCATCTGTATGGATGCGGATTTACAGCACCCGCCGCAGTGCATTCCGGCTATACTTGCAAAGCTCGACGAGGGATTTGATGTGATCAGCATGGTGAGAACCGCAAACCGCTCGGCGGGTATCATTAAAAATTTTACCTCCTCCGCCTTTTACGGCGTGATGAATGCGCTGAGCGGCACGCGCTTTGAGAAAAACGCATCGGACTTTTTTGCGGTCTCGGCGCGCGCGGCCGAGGTGCTTCGGCATGATTACAGAGAGCGGGTGCGCTTCCTCCGCGGCTATGTGCAAAGCCTGGGCTTTCGGAGCACAGCACTGCAGTATGAGGCAGCGGAGCGCGCGGCGGGGCAGTCCAAGTACTCACTCGCCAAGCTCTTTCGTTTCTCGATGAACACCATCATGAGCTTTTCGGATTTGCCGCTGCGGCTCGGCATTTACGCAGGCATTGCTTCCGGCCTGCTGGGTCTTATTCTTTTGATTTACTCGATTGTGGTGAAGGTGCGCAACGGCGCGCCGGAGGGCTATACGACCATCGTCGTGGTGATTTGCTTTATGTTTGCCGTGCTCTTTTTGATTCTCGGCATCATGGGACAGTACATCGGCGTACTCTTTGAGGAAGTCAAGGGGCGGCCCATCTACATTGTCGCGGCGGAGCGCGGACGGAAGCGCGAGGCGGACGGCAATCAAAATGTAAATTCCCAGTGAATTAGTGGGGATTTACTTGCAAGTCGGCAGAGATGTGGTATAGTGGTAATAACAAGAATGATTCCTAATAGAGGACACAACGAAAGGAGCCCACTATGTTTGAGCAGGTGAAACTCAGCTACAGCTTTGCGGCACTGGAGCCGCACATCGACGCCCTGACCATGGAGACTCACTACTCCAAGCACCACGCGACCTACACCAAGAACTTTAACGCGGCGGTCGAGGCAGCCGGCCTTCAGGGGAGCTCCGCAGAGCAGATTCTTTCTTCCCTGGATGAGGTGAAGGACGAGGCGAGCCGCAAGGCACTTCGGAATAACGGCGGCGGTTACTATAACCACAACCTCTATTTTGAGATTATGAGTCCGGACAAGAACAGTGCGCCGGAGGGAAAGCTCGCTGCTGCCATCGAGAAGCACTTCGGTTCTCTCGAGGCGTTGAAGGAAAAACTCACGGCGCTGGCGGTCGGCCAGTTCGGCTCCGGCTGGGCATGGCTCTCGGCAAACAGGGACGGAGAACTCGAGCTTTCTGCGAGCGCAAACCAGGATAACCCCCTCATGGAGGGCAAGGGCTTTGTCCCGATACTCGGCATCGATGTCTGGGAGCATGCGTATTACTTGAAATATAAGAACCTGCGCCCGGACTACGTCAAAGCATTTTTCGAGGTACTCGACTGGAAGAAGGTCGGCGAGAAGTACGAGGCGGTACTGGCGTAAGATAAGAATGCGCAAAACAGTGAGATTAAAAAAGGCGCCGCAGAACACTGCGGCGCCTTTTTTGCGGGGCTTGCGATTTCTCCGGTACATGGGATGCGGCTCAGGCCTCGTCATGTAAGACGAGGAGCGGAACCGCGGAGAGAATGAGGGATCAATCGGAAAGGGAGGGATACTATGTCAGACAAGTCCGCAAAGGCAAAGGGTCCGGCTGAGACGGCGTCTCGGCAAGGGCGCGGGAGTAGAGCGCGGAAACGCCGGACGAAGATCGCGGCGGCCGTATTCGTTTTGCTCTTTCTGCTCTTCGCGTTTGATGTACGTTTGAAGACCGTGCGATATACCGTTCAAAGCGAAAAGATCGGTGCGCCCGTTCGCATTGCCTTGGTTACGGATTTGCATTCCTGCAGCTACGGGAAGGGGCAAAGAACGCTGGTGGATGCGATTGAGAAAGAGAAGCCGGATCTCTTGCTCCTCGGCGGCGATATCTTCGACGACGGGCTGCCGGACCGAAATACCGAGATTTTTTTGGCGGCAATTGCCGACAAATACCCCCGCTATTATGTGACCGGCAACCATGAATACTGGAGCCTTCGCGTCGACGAGATGCTGAACACCCTGCGAAAATATGGGGTTGAGATTTTGGACGGAAAAACAAAGACGATTGAAATCAAGGGACAGAGCCTGAGTCTCAGCGGAATCGACGATCCGGATGCCGCGTACTACAGCGATGCCGGAGAGGTACTGTACACGCAATTAAACGAAATCCAAACAGAGAGGGACAGAAATTTGTTTTCCGTTTTGTTGGCGCATCGCCCCTCGTACATCAAGCTTTACCGAAAATACAGGTTTGATTTGGTGCTCTCGGGACATGCACACGGCGGACAGTGGAGGATACCCTTTCTGTTGAACGGCGTGTTTGCGCCGGACGAGGGCTGGCTTCCCAAATACGCCGGCGGGCAATATAGGTTTGCGGACGGTCAAATGATTGTGAGTCGCGGTCTCGCGAGAGAATCGACGAGACTCCCGCGGATTTTCAATCGGCCTGAACTGGTTATCGTAGACTTGCAGCCCGCTTCGCCCGAAGGTTCCGCGCAGTAGCAAAAACCACCCCCGCAGCGTAGTGATATGTACCCAGAATTCTGGACACATTGACTATCGTTAGGCACCACAACTGG
>CAUVLB010000169.1:0-3436 GCA_963552595.1 uncultured Stomatobaculum sp.
GGTCGATGCTCCCTGCTCCGGAGAGGGAATGTTTAGAAAACATCCCGCTGTCATCAAAGCTTGGTTGGAGCACGGCAAGGACTTCTACTGTCCCGTGCAGGCAAAGCTATTGGACGATGCCTCGGAAATGCTGGTCCCGGGCGGAACCCTGCTCTATTCGACCTGTACATACAACCTGAACGAAAATGAAAAGCAGATTCAGGCTTTTTTAGAGCGTCACCCCGATTTTTCAATCGATCCCATCCCCGCGGAAAACGGACTCAGCGCCTCTGCCTTTCTCAGCGGCACCGTGCGCCTTTTCCCGCATTGTGCCCGCGCAGAAGGTCACTTTGTCGCACGCCTCAAAAAGGCCGGCGAAGGAAGCGCGCGCCGCACACCGGGTGCCGTCTTACGCGCTAAGCAGGAAGAACAAATACTACGAAACCTGCGCCCGGCACTCGAGGAATTCTTTGCGCCAAGCCTTTGGAAGCCTGACTTTTCCCGCCTGAAACTGCAGGGAGATTATGTCCTGGGGATTCCGGAAGGGGATGTACTCCGGCCCTCACTCCGCTACTTAAGAACCGGGCTGCTGCTCGGCCAAGTTTCGCACGGCAGATTTAAGCCCTCCCAGGCTCTGGCCATGTTTCTTCGCGCGGAGGACTGGGAGAATCCGGTTTCCTTTGCCGCGGAAGATCCCGCCGTGCGCCGCTATCTGCGCGGTGAGACCGTGGACGCAAGCGACAGAGGAAGCGGTTATCGACTTTTTTGTGTCGACGGCTATCCGCTCGGCTTTGTAAAGCAGGATAAGCAGCGCTATAAAAATCTCTACTTGCCCGGCTGGAGGATGCAGCGATGAGCTTAATGCGAGCGGATAAACTTCTGGCTTCGGCAGGTGTCGGAACCAGAACGGAAGTCAAGAAAATCATACGGGCGGGACGTCTGAAGCGGGATGATATCCCCGTCAAAAATCCCGACGAAAAACTTGACCCGGAGACCATGAAATTAAGCTTGGACGGCGTGCCCTTCGGCTTTGCCGACAAAGAATACTGGGTTTTGAATAAGCCGGCGGGTGTGCTGAGTGCGACCGAGGACAGGAGACACGAGACCGTCATTTCCTATATGGGCTTGCAGCGCAAGGGGCTGGCCCCCTGCGGCCGCCTCGACATTGACACCGAAGGGCTCTTGCTGATTACGGATGACGGCGCTCTTGTGCATAAGCTTCTCGCGCCCTCAAAGAAGGTTCCGAAGCAATACGAAGTTCACTACAGCGGCGTACTGCCGCCGGATGCGGCAGCACGCATCGAAGCAGGCATGGTGCTCGCGGACGGGACTCGCTTTCTCCCGGGGCAATTGGATTCTCAGGAGAATCCGGCCCTGCTCACCATCATCGAGGGCAAGTTTCACGAGGTTAAGCGCATGTTTGCGGCACTCGGCTGCCCGGTCGTAGCGTTGCGGCGCCTTTCCATGGGGCCGCTCTGTCTCTCGGAGCTGAATCTCGGCCCCGGCGAATTCCGAAAACTCAGCGCAGAAGAAGAACGCCGCTTACTTGACTACGCGGAACAGGGCAGTGAAACGCCGTTTTTTTCCTTCTCCGACTATGACGCCGTCATTTTTGATTTGGACGGCACTTTGGCGGATTCCATGGGACACTGGGCGGAGATTGACCGCATCTATCTGGCGCGCTTCGGCATTGAGGCACCGGAAAATTTATCACAAGTCCTCGGCGGTAGGGGCATAGGAGAAGTTGCGGACTATTTCAAAGAGGAGTTCGGAATCACGAACAGCAAAGAACAGATGCTGCGGGATTGGGAGGAACTCTCCATTGCGCGCTACGCGAACGACACGGCTTTAAAACCCGGTGTTCTTCCGTTCTTGGAGGAATTGAAGCGCCGCCGGATTAAAATGGCGATTGCAACCAGCAATGCGCGGCCCATGGTGGACGCGGTCTTAGAGGCCCACGGCATCGACCGCTACTTCGATGTCATCATCTCCGGCACGGAGGTCGAGAAGGGAAAGCCTCACCCCGAGATATATCTGAAAGCCGCCGCGGAGAGCGGTGTCATGCCGGAGCGCTGTGCGGTCTTTGAGGATTTGCCCGAGGGCATACAGGCGGGACTCAGCGCCGGCATGCGCGTCTATGCCGTAGAGGACGAATTCTCGGCCCCCTATCACGAAGAGAAAAAACAAATGGCACATGCGATGATTCAAGACTACAGGGAACTGTGGCAGACCAAGGAGGAAACAAGATGAAAATTGCAAAAAAAGGTACTTACGGATACCGCCGCTGGCATCAGACCCGCCTCATGTTGAGCGCGGTCCTGCTCGGCGCTCTTATGTATTATTTATTCAACCTGTCGCTTCGCGTCAGCAAGCTCCCGAGCACACTGCTCACCATAGGTATTGTTCTCTCGGTGGTTCCGCTCTCTCTGTTTGTCGTCATGTCTTTCATTGCTTCGCGTGCAAAGACCCCCTCGCCCGAGCGCTATGCCTATGCAAAACAGTTTGAAGATCGCGGGATTATGCTCTACGATTGCATTTTCATGACCGATAAAACCGGTTTTCCGGTGGACTTTATGTTGATCACGAACGGCAAGTGCTATGTGCAGAGTTGCGGCGATGCCAAGCAGCAGACTGAGTTAAAGAAGTATCTCGATCATTACATGACCGTGGACCGCATCGGCTTCCCGATTGTCCTCGGCTACGGCGACAAGGGCTTTTTCGAGTCTATCGAGAACTTACCGCGCTTTAACCTCGATGCGCTTCCGAAGGAGCAGAAGGAAAAAGTCTTAAAGTGCAGAAGAACCCTGCTCGGTCTTTCGTTCTGAGGAGGACAGCTTGAAGGAATTTAAAATCGCAGAGAATGCCGCGGGACAGCGTTTGGATCGCTTTCTCGGGAAAATCCTTCCGGAGGCAGACACTGCTTTTTTACATCGCATGCTCCGGAAAAAGAACATCACCCGCAATGACAAAAAAGCGGAGGGCAGCGAACGCTTGGCATCGGGCGATGTGATACGCGTCTGGCTTTCGGACGAGACTTATCAAAAGTTCGCGGGTACACCGCGGAGTGCCCTGCGCTTCCCGCAGTGGGAGGGACTCGGGGATGCTGTCATCTTTGAGAACGACTGTCTGCTGGCGCTCAATAAGCCTGTCGGCATGCTTACGCAGAAGGCAGTGCCGAGTGATATTTCTCTCAATGAGTATATGCTCGGCTATCTCGCAGCAAAAGGGGAGTATACGCCGGGCCGCGCCGGTGAATTCAAACCGGGCGTTCTGAATCGCTTGGACCGAAACACCTCCGGCCTCGTACTCAGTGCGAAAAGCCTTGCAGTTGCACAAGCGCTCTCCGAGCAGCTTCGGGAAAAGCAGCTTCGAAAATTCTATCTTGCATGCGTCAAAGGAGAAGTCAGAGAGGCTGTTCGGCTCTCTGCTTTTCTCTATAAAGACAGGGCCGGTAATC
>CAUVLB010000170.1:0-3419 GCA_963552595.1 uncultured Stomatobaculum sp.
ACTCATGGAAGCGGCGGTTCCGGCCGGCGTCGGCGCAATGGCGGCGGTGCTCGGCGCGGAGGCAAGTCTCATCGAAGAGACGCTTTCCGAGATTCCCGAAGTCTGGATTGCGAACTACAACTGCCCGGGGCAGATTGTCATTTCGGGTAAGAAAGAGGCGGTCGAGGCTGCGGCGGAGGCACTGAAGGCGCGCGGCATTAAGCGCGTGCTCATGCTGAACGTGAGCGGTCCCTTCCACTCGGGACTCCTGAAGGAAGCCGGGGAGAAGCTCGGCGCAGTGCTCGATGGTACGGAGATTCACCCGCTTCGCATTCCCTACTACGCGAACGTGACGGGAGACATCGTGGAAGATGCCGCTGCGGTCAAGGGACTTTTGACCGAGCAGGTATATAGCTCGGTGCGCTTTGAGCAGAGCATACGCAATATGCTATCGGCGGGCGTGGATACCTTCTACGAACTGGGACCCGGCAAGACGCTTGCGGGCTTTGTAAAGAAGATTGACAGAGATGCAACGGTCGTAAACATCGAGACCATGGAGGATCTTTCGAACTTATGAGCAATTTGAGCGGTAAGGTGGCGCTGGTCACCGGCGCATCACGCGGCATCGGCAGAGCTGTTGCCGTGCGCCTCGCCTCTCTCGGCGCTGTGGTGGCTTTAAACTACAACGGCTCCGAGGCAAAGGCCGAGGAAGTGCGCGCGGAGATCGAAGCTCTGGGCGGCAAGGCATTTTTAATTCAGGCGAATGTCGCGGACGCGGCGGCGGTGCAGCACATGTTTGAGGAGATCTTCGCGAGAGAGGACAGACTCGACATACTCGTGAACAACGCAGGCATCACCCGCGACGCGCTCTTAATCGGCATGAAGGACGCGCAGTTTGACGAGGTCTTACAGACCAATCTCTACGGCGCTTATTTCTGCATGCAGCAGGCGGCAAAGAAGATGCTGCGCCAAAAGAGCGGCCGCATCATCAATATTTCCTCTTACTCGGGCCTCCACGGCAACGCGGGACAGATGAATTATTCGGCGGCAAAGGCAGGTCTCATCGGCATGACCAAGACCGCTGCGCGCGAGCTCGGCAGCAGAGGCATTACCGTTAATGCCGTCGCACCGGGTTTTATTGACACCGACATGACGGCGGTGCTCAGTGACAAGTCAAAAGATGCCATTCTCTCGGGCGTCCCGCTGGGACGCATGGGCAGCGCGGACGATATCGCGTCTGCGGTCGTCTTCCTTGCGGGAGACGAGGCTTCCTATATCACCGGACAGGTTCTGTCCGTAGACGGCGGACTCTCTATCTAAGAGTTTCCGCCGTTCTTTGAAACCAGGCAACGCGGCTTTGCAGGAGAACGCTATACATGGAAAAAAGAAGAGTGGTAGTGACCGGACTCGGCGCAGTGACGCCGGTCGGCATCGGCACGGAGGCATTTTGGAACTCGCTGAAGGCGGGTCAGGTGGGAATTGACCGCATCACCCAGTTCGATACGGAAAAGTTCAAAGTGAAACTGGCTGCCGAAGTCAAGGACTTCAAGGCGGCCGATTTCATGGACATCAAATCGGCGCGCCGCATGGAGCGTTTTTCGCAGTTTGCTGTTGCGGCGGCAAAGGAGGCGATAGCGGACAGCGGACTTGACCTCAGCAAAGAAGATCCCTATATGGCGGGTTGCGCCATCGGCTCGGGCATAGGCTCTCTGCAGTCGGTGGAGCGCGAGTACGAGCGCATGACCACGAAGGGACCGAACCTTGTGAACCCCCTGTTTGTCCCGATGATGATCAGCAATATGGCGGCGGGCAATGTCGCGATTCACTGCGGCTTAAAGGGCAAGAACATCAACATTGTGACGGCCTGTGCATCCGGCACGCACAACATCGGTGAGGCCTTCCGTGCGATTGCCTTCGGCGATGCGGATATCATGCTGGCGGGCGGTGCGGAGGCTAGCATCACCCCGATCGGTGTTGCCGGCTTCATGCAGCTCACGGCGCTCAATACGACCGAGGACCCGAAGCGCGCTTCGATTCCCTTCGATCTTGAGCGGAACGGCTTTGTGATCGGCGAGGGCGCGGGTATTCTGGTGCTCGAAGAGCTCTCCCATGCCCTGGCGCGCGGTGCAAAGATTTATGCCGAGATGTCCGGTTACGGCGCGACCTGCGATGCGAACCACATCACTTCGCCCCTCGAGGACGGCTCCGGCGCGGCGGCTGCCATGCGCTTTGCGCTCCGTGACGCGGGACTGAATCCCGAGGACGTGGACTATGTGAACGCACACGGCACTTCGACCCACTTGAACGACCTCTCCGAGACCAAGGCGATTCGCAGCGCCTTCGGCGAGGCGGCAAATAAGCTCGCAGTCAGCTCCACGAAGTCCATGATCGGTCACCTACTGGGTGCAGCCGGCGGCGTCGAGGCTGTGGTCCTCGCAAAGAGCATAGAAGAGGGCTATGTCCACATGACGGCAGGCCTTGAGAAGGATGACCCGGAGTGCGATCTCGACTATGTGAAGGGTGAGGGCAGAGCGCTCCCCGTGCGTGCTGCCATCAGCAACTCGCTCGGCTTCGGCGGCCACAATGCGACCATTCTGATGAGAAAGTACGAGGCGTGAGATGCAGGTAAAGCTTGGAATCAAGGAGATTGAAACAATCATTCCGCATCGTCACCCGTTTCTCCTGATAGACTGCATCACCGAACTGGAGCCCGGCGTTCGCGCCGAAGGCTTTAAGGCGGTGAGTTTCGACGAATCCTATTTCCGTGGACATTTCCCGGAGGAACCCGTGATGCCGGGCGTTTTGATTATCGAGGCACTCGCACAGACCGGTGCGGTCGCAATTCTCTCGCAGGAGGGAAATGCGGGCAGAACCGCGTACTTCGGCGCCGTAGATCACGCGCGCTTCCGCCGCAAGGTGGTGCCGGGGGATAAACTCAGACTGGTCTGTGAGATTGAGAAAGTGAAGGGACCTGTCGGCAAGGGCAAGGCGACAGCATACGTAGAGGATGAAAAGGCAGTAGAGGCAGAGCTCACCTTCATCCTCGGAAAGTGACAGGGAAAATGCGCATCGATTTTTTCAAGCGAAACGTAGCAGAGGAAGAGCCGGAAGTGGTGATGCGGAAGTGCAAAAAGTGTAATGCGGTGCACAGCGTCCAGGAAGTGCGGGCAAACGATTTTTCCTGCCCGAGCTGCGGCGCCTATGTCCGCATCCACGCAAAGCGCAGAATCAAACTGCTCGCAGACCCGGGCAGCTTTGAAGAGTGGAACAAGGAACTCCCGGTGGTGAATCCGCTTGAGTTCCCGGAGTACGAGCAGAAGCTCTGGGAGGTCAAGGAGAGTTCCGGTCTCAACGAAGCGGTCGTGACCGGTAAGATTACGATTGACGGCATTCCGACCGCCATCGGTGTATGCGATGCGCGCTTTTTGATGAGCTCCATG
>CAUVLB010000171.1:0-3415 GCA_963552595.1 uncultured Stomatobaculum sp.
GCCGGAGCCCTCACTCACGGTCTCGGCTTCCTGCTTCGGCTCCTTGTAGATGCTCACTTCGGTCGCCGGGACGCTCTCGTTTCCGGTGTAAGCGCCGTTGCCGTCGAAGCTGTAGCTCACGCTGTTCAGGGTAAGAGTCGTGTTGCTTACCATCTTTCCGTCGGTGCCGAGGTAGTAGTAGTGATCGTTCACGTGGATCCAGCCCGTCATCATGTGGCCGTTCGCATCGAAGAACATCCACGCGTTGTTGATCTGCTTCCAGTTGTGAACCATCTTGCCGCTCTCCGGATCCATGTAGTAGCGGTTGGTGCCGTCGGAGAGCCAGCCGGACTTCATCTTGCCGTCCTGGCCGAAGTAGTAATAGATGCCGTCAATCTGCTGCCAGCCCGTCTTCATCTTGCCGTCGGTGCCCATCCAGTACCAGTCATTGCCGATCTTCATCCACTTGAACGCGCAGCGTCCGTCCGCCTTGAAGTAGTACCAGCTGTTGTTCATGTTGCGCCAGCCCACCGCGAGTTCGCCGGTGCCGCGCATGAAGAAGTAGTTCTCGCCGACCTTGAGCCAGTTCTCCTGCACGAGGACGCCGTCCTCGAGGCAGTAGTACCACTTGCCTTCGTCCTTGATCCAGCCGGTCTGCATGAGGCCGTCACTGCTGAAGTAGTACCACTTGCCGTCAATCTTCTGGAAGCCCTTGAGCATAACACCGCTCGTGGTGTCCATGTAATAGTAACCGTCCTTGGTCTGAATCCAGCCCTTGTGGCGGTTGCCGCTGTTGTCATAGTAGACCCAGTTGCCGTTTTCGGAAGTCCAACCGCTCGCGGCAAAGCTGTTCATTGCCGGGGTGAGCGCAAGCGCCGCAAGGAGTGCCGCAGCGGCGAGATATTTGCGTTTCATAAAAAGTCCTCCTTCTTATTCACTTTGAACCTAATCTTCTTCATTGTAACATTTATTTGAAGTGCGAGAAAGCTTCCGCGGGGGAAGAATCCTTACAGTTCTTTGACGGTTTTCGCAAGATGTGCGTACCCCTCCTTTGCATAACGGTACTGCGTGAGCGGATACGTGCCGAACGAGACGCCGAGCGCCTCCTTGTAGACCGCCCAGAGTGCCCAGAGAAAACCGCCGAGCGCCATGTAGGCGATGACAAGCTGCAGCGAGCGTTCGGGCGTTTCGCCGGTGTCGCCGTAGCAGTCGAGCAGTTTTTTTGCGTAGTCAAAGTCCTTTTCCGCGTAGATAGCGGCCATCGCAAAGTCAATCAGCGGATCCGCCATGCCGGCGTACTCCCAGTCGATCAGCTTGACGCCCTCGGCGGTGAAAAGAAAGTTTGCATAGACAGGGTCGATGTGTGAGAGGGTTTCGGGGCGCTTTAGGCTGTGAATCCAAGCGAGCAGGCGGTTCATTTTTTCACGGACTTCCGCGTAGTCAAGGAAGGGGATTTCTCCTTTCTCAAGGCAGAGAGACTCGTAAAAGGCAATGCGCTCGCCGAGGTCAAAGCGCTGGGACACGCGGCAGGGTGCGCGGTGCAGTTTCTTTAAGACCGCCATGCAGGCGCGGAGGTCCTCCTCGGCATCTGGGTCCGCACTCCGCGCGTTTTCGTAGTAGACCGAAATTTTATAGCCGTTCTCCGGATTAAAGTAGATCAGTTCTTCCGCGAGACCAAGCGGAGCAATGGCGCGGTAGCTCTCGCCCTCTGCGCGGCGGTCAATCAGCTTCTCGGTGCCTTCGCCCGGAATGCGGCAGATGTAGGCCTTGCCCTTGATCCGGAATAAGAAAGAGCGGTTGGTCATGCCCGCCTTTAAGCACTCGATCCCGGTAATCTCCGACTCGGGAACCTGAAATACTTCGGAAATCAGAGCCATGGCCCTGCTGTCCGAGTGGTCGCGATAGGAGGCGTCGAAGGCGCGGAGCTCTTCTAAGTTTTCAAATTCGTAGATGACGCCGTCCGGCTGTAAGTTTACGCTGAGCGGCGGTGCCTTCTTTGCGGCGAGCAGATCGAGGTAAACATTTTCCCAGTAGTACTGCTCTTTTCCGGGGGTTCGATAGGCTTCTTTCAACGCTGGAAGCAGCGCAGCGCTAAACGAGCGGGAAAGATACACCGGCCCGTACATGACATCCGCATCGCGGCCGCCGACTTCGACCCCGGTAATCACTTCTTTCTTATTATAATGAAGCACCCACTCCCCGGTCTCGCCGCTCACATGAACCGCGGCATACCAGCTGCCCGGCTCGTAAGTGTGGAACAGATTTTCCTGCATCCAGTTGTCGGAGGAGAGGAGATACATGTTTCGTCCCTCGAAGAGAGAGGCCGCGTGATAGACCGAAGAAATATTGTTCATGGTCGAAAAATCGGGGTTGTAGAGTAGCTTCACGCCGTAGAGATCGATCAGATACTCAAAGGTCTCTTTTAAATAGCCGACCACGAGGGTGATGTCGGTGATGCCGACTTCATGGAGTTGCCGAATTTGGCGCTCTATCATACGTTCGCCGTTTACCTTGAGGAGACCCTTCGGGCGCTCATAGGTGAGCGGCACGAAGCGAGAGCCGAAACCGGCGGCGAGAATCACGGCCCCGTCCACCCGAAAGGGCTCCAGATAGTTTTTTCCGGCGGGGGTAAGCAAAGCGTCTTCGTCTAAGAGACCGGAGCCTTTCGCTTCCGAGAGGAGGGCGTTTACGCTGCCGAGCGAAGTGCGCATGCGCGAGGCAAGGGCGCGCTGGGTGAGTTTCGGATCATTTGAGAGCTCCCGGAGGAGCAGGGCAAGTTTATCGATCATGGTAGGGAACCTCCTTGCGAGTTTCTGTTCATATAATGGAAACAAAACGAATATATGAACAGTATAGCAGGACAGAGCGAAAGCGCAAGCGCAGCGCTGAAATACATCTTAGCGCGGCGCGCATGGCCGGGAAAAAGAGTAAATCGACAGAAAGCGGAAGGCAGGCGGACAAAGGCAATCATCGCAACGAAAAAGAAACATAAAAGAGACAAAGTTAAGACGGGGCAGATCCGGCAGCGAGCGAGGAATCGAAGTCAGACGGCGTCCGAACCCCTGCCGAAAGGCGGTTCCGCGAAAAAAAATGAAAAAAGACGATGTGGAGAAGCTGCGGAAAAAAGCGTTGACAAAGGAAGCTTATCCACAGTTTTCCGGCTGAAAACATAGGATTGTACTTAAATCCATACAATATAAGGGAAGAAGCGAAGGTTTGTAATATTTCTGTAAGAAAATAGCCAGAGAAAAGGTATGGAAATTTTGCGAACTTAGGTCTATACTGTGCACTGTAAGCAAGAGAGGAACCGCTGTAAGGTATTTGTAAGTTGATTTTTGCGCCAAAGAGCGGTAAAATCTCTTCGTACGCAATTAGGGATTTCAGTGGTTTCAAAACAACAACGAAAAAGGAGAGTGCATTTATTATGAGAAAGCAG
>CAUVLB010000172.1:0-3406 GCA_963552595.1 uncultured Stomatobaculum sp.
GGCGCAGATACGGTCGATCTTGATCAGATTCAGATTCACCCGACCGTTGAGATGAACACGGCGGCGCTGATTACCGAGGGACTTCGCGGCGACGGTGCCATACTCGTAAACAGTGACGCAAAGCGTTTCACCGACGAAGTCGGCACGCGCGATGCGGTCTCCGCAGCCGAGATTAAACAGCCCGGCAGCTTTGCTTACCTCATTGTGGATCAGGCCATGGTCGATGCGTCCAATGTCATACAGGGTTATATCAAGAAGGGCTATACGACGCAGGGCGAGAGCTATGCTACCCTTGCGGAGGCACTGCAGATCGATCCGACTGCTTTCGAGACCACGATGAACGAGTGGAACGCAGCGGTCGAGGCAAAGACAGACAGTCAGTTCGGACGCACGAGCTTTGCGTCTCCGCTGAACACCGCGCCTTACTATGCGATCAAGGTCACGCCCGGCGTGCACCACACCATGGGCGGTCTCAAGATTAATTCGGAGGCAGAAGTCCTGACCGCAGACGGCAACAAGATTCCGGGCCTCTTCGCAGCCGGCGAAGTAACCGGCGGCGTGCACGGCGCAAACCGCCTCGGCGGAAACGCAGTCGCGGACTTTGTGGTCTTTGGCCGCATTGCCGGAAAGCAGGCTGCAAGCTACCTCGCGCAGAACTAAAATCAGTCAGAAACAAAAAGCTTGTCGCAAGAATTTGCGACAAGCTTTTTTGTGATAAAGATTCATCTCATCACATTCGGCCGGATGCTTCCTCGTATCCGAACTCTCTTTCCCTTATATCTTCCGTCATTTTAAGGGAAAGTCATCCCTTTTCAGGGAATCCTATTTTGTTCTGTAGTAACAGGTGCTTTTGCCGTTGCCTTCGCGCTTCAGTTCACCGGATGCAACGAGCTTCCGCAAAGCGCCCGAATGTCCTATTGGGTAAAGCGTCCGATATTTATCCCTGATTAAGGAATCATTGAACTCTCTCATTCCCCTTCCCCTTCATTCTTTCCCTTAAATGGTATCGCAAATTAAGGGAAAGGATATGCCTTTCAGGGTGTTTTCCATTAATCGTACTTCCCTTTTAAGGGAGCATAGTCGGAAGAAATCCATGAAACAAAAGCCCTGAATTGCCGACCTTTCACGCAATTCAGGGCTTTTGCTTTTCTTTATTTCGCTTTCGCGATACGCGTCTCCTATTTTTCGTCTCAAGCTTTCTCGAGCAGTCCTAGCCTTGTGAGCACTTCGCTCACCTCGCGCACCGGCACCACTTCCAATTTTTCCAGTACTTCCGGGGCGACATCGATGAGATCCCGCTCGTTGTCTGCCGGAATGAAAACAGTTTTGACGCCTGCGCGCTCCGCTGCCATGAGTTTTTCCGGAAGGCCGCCGATCGGCTTCAGCTCACTCTGTAAACTAACCTCGCCCGTCATACCGACTGTTGCGGGAACAGGCTTTCCGCTCACAAGAGAAGCCAGCGCCGTCGTCAGGGTGATACCCGCACTCGGCCCGTCCTTCGGGGTTGCGCCGTCCGGCACATGGATGTGGAGGTCATTTTCCTCGAAGCACTGCGCATTTTCCGGGAAGAGCGCTTTCACCTTGCTGACCGCAAGTTCCGCAGACTCCTTCATGACAGAGCCGAGTTGACCCGTCAGGTGAATCTTGCCGCTGCCCTTTGTGAACATGGTCTCAATGTAAAGAATCTCACCGCCGACCGCGGTCCAGGCGAGACCGGTCACAACGCCGGGCGTACCGTGCTCGCGCACCGCGCGGTGCGGAAGCGGATGGCTGTCCATAAGTTCTCTCAGGTTCTCCTGTGTGACCGCGAGTGTCTGCTTGTCGCGCACAAAGCGCACCGCAGCGCCGCGGCAGAGCTTGTCAAGGCAGCGTTTCAAGCCTCGCACGCCGGACTCCCGCGTGTAATCGGAAATCAAGGTCTCCAAGATTTCGTCGCCGATATTCACCTGTTCCGCCGTCAACCCCACGGCTTCGAGTGCCTTGGGAAGCAGATGGCGCTTTGCAATCTCCTTCTTCTCAAGCGGTGAATACCCCTGGAACGGAATCACTTCCATGCGGTTTAGGAGCGGCCCCGGTATGGTCTCCGCACTGTTCGCCGTGCACACAAAGAGCACATCGGAGAGATCGTAAGGCACATTGAGATAATGATCGGTGAAACTGTGGTTCTGCTCCGGATCCAGCACCTCAAGCAGCGCACTCGCGGGATCTCCGTGAAAACTTGTGGAGAGCTTATCCACCTCGTCGAGCACCATCACGGGATTCGAGACGCCGCTCTTCTTGATGCCGTCTATGATGCGCCCCGCCATCGCACCGATGTAGGTTCTCCGGTGACCGCGGATATCCGCCTCATCGCGCACGCCGCCGAGGCTCACCCGGACATACTTGCGCCCGAGCGCACGCGCAATCGAAGCGCCTATGCTCGTCTTGCCGGTGCCGGGCGCACCGACAAAGAGCAGTATAGAGCCGGACTGCTGCCCCTTGAGTGACATGACCGCAATCTGCTGCAGAATGCGGTTCTTCACCTTTTTAAGGCCGTAGTGGTCCTCCTCGAGCAGCTGCTCCGCCGCCGCCAAATCAATTTCCGGCGCACGCTCCTTCTTCCAGGGCAGATTGGTCACATAATCGAGATAGTCGTATAACATACCGCTCTCGGCCGTCTGCTGCCCCTCCTGCTGCAAGCGCTTTAAGACCTTCTCGGCCTCGGCCTTTGCGCTCTCGTTCATGCCTAGATCCTGAATCTTTAACTCAAAGCGGCGAAGATCCGAGACCTTTTCCGGGTGCAAACTGTCGAGCTGCTTTTGCAGGTACTCAATCTGCTTTTTCAGCGCATTCTCGCGGTACATCTTTTGATACTCTTCTTCCTGCGCGCTGTTTGCCTCGGTATTCACCTTGTGGAACTCCAGATTTTCGCGGAGCAACTCTTCGAGCTTAAGCTCCCGTGCGTCGCGACTGTCTTCCGCGAGCACGGCCATCTTCTCCTCCGGGGAATTAATGAGCCAGCGGTTCACAATGCCCGCAATGTCCCCGAGGGAAGCCCAACGAGAAATCATCCCGCGGAGCATGGGACCAAACTGCGGATTATCGCCGTAGGCCTCGAGCATCAGGCGCTTCATTTGCTTTACGCGCTTTGCGGAAACCGCATCGTCAAGGTCTTCTATGTCCGCGCGACGCTCCACGTCGAGATCGATGCTGTGATCGGGGTAGATGTTGATCGACTTTAAGTCAACGCGCACATTGCTGCGGAACATCAGCATCCCCTGATCACCGACCTCCGTCACGGTACCGCTCACGCCGATCGGATAAAAATCCTCTGCGCTGAGCTCCTCCCTGGTCTTATCCTCTTTCATAAAAATCAGAGTCACGCGCTCGCCCGAAACCGGGACTCTGCCTATCATTTGTTCAAAAC
>CAUVLB010000173.1:0-3388 GCA_963552595.1 uncultured Stomatobaculum sp.
CGAAAAGCTGACCAGAGCTCTGCGGCGCTTCTCATTTCGAAAGAGCTCCTCTCCATCATAGATGAAGCTGCCGCCGTCCGGCCGCAGAATTCACCCCAAAACGGAAAGAAGAGTGGTCTTCCCGCTGCCGTTTCCGCCGAGAATGCCCACACAACTTCCGTTCGCCGCCTGCAGGTTAATCTCCCGCAGGACAGCGTTCTTTCCGTATTGCTTTTTTATCTGATGTAAAATCAGCATTGATTACTGCATCATACCCGATGCCTTCAGGGACTGCTCGAACATGTCGAGATAGTTGCTCGGGATATCCGTCTGGCGAAGCTGCGCCAGGTAAGCGTTCCAGTTTGCACCCTTCACATATGCCTCGAATGCCTGCTCGTCCGCGACATCAACCGCATCAGCCGGTGCGCTCGGCTCACTGCCGCCCTCGCCGCGGGTCATATCGACCGCAACCGTGACGAAGGGAGCATCGCCGCTCTTCAGGGTCATCGTGCCCTTGGTGCTCTTCGAGGTCTCGGTGAGATCGAAGTCAAGGACAAATGCGCTGAGATCCATCATGGAGCTGCTGCTCTCGCTCTCAAGGCGGAGGCTGCCCTTCGCGGTGACCTCGCTCTTCTTGAGCGCCTCAAGATCGAGCTCGTCGAGCGTAAGAACCGCAACCTTCGAACCCTCCTGGCTGAAGCTGAACTCACCGCTCATCTTCTTGCCGTTGTTCTTGCCCTTACCGTCCACGCGGAACAGCTCGTTTCCGTCCTCGGAGAAGGTAATCTCGGAAGCGAAGTCCTCGCCCTTGTTCGGTGCCTTCATTGTGAACACATAGTTCTCGCTGGCGTTCGCGTTCTCAATGCGAAGCTCTCTTGCGATGACCTTGTCGCCCTCGCCGAGCCAGATGGTGGAAACAAGCTTGCCCTCAAGCTTCTGCTCCCCTTCCTTCTCGAGAGACTCCTTGAACTTCTCGTACGTTGCCTCATCGGTGCTTGCCTTGATGATATCCGCAAGGTTCTGGTCGTTCTTTGCGGTCTCGACAATCTTCTTGCCGAGTTCGGTCAGCTGCTCGCCGTCGAAAGTAACCTCAAGCTTGGTTGCGTTGACGGTGTAATCGCCGACCGTCACATCCTCCTTGGACTCCTTGACGTTCTTCGCAGCGTCCGTGATGATCTTCGAGTAGCTGTTCACAAGCTCCTCGAGCTTCTTGCCCTCCGGAAGCTTCTTGTACTCGCCCATCATTGTGCTGACGCTCACGTCTTCGCCGACAAGGCTGCTCGGAATGTGCATGTACTTATCCGCGAGCTCCGGAACCTGCAGGTAGATATCGCTGTCAGCCATGACAATGTTGAACGTGCCGAGTGCCTTTTCGTTCAGGCTGAGCGCAATGCTCTCCTCAAGCGCAGTCTGGCCGACCTTTGCGCTCATCTTCATGCCGAGGGTATTAATCCAGGAGAGATCCATACCGCCCATCATAGCGCTGAGCGTGCTCTTGCCGCTGTCCTCCAGGGTGATTACGACATCGCCGCTGCCGCTCTGTACCTTGTCGCCCGCAAGCTTCTGTCTCGTGGTCTCGTAAGCGCCGGTGAACTGAGAGCTGATCTCCTTGACCTGCTTCTGCTCGGCCTCTTTGTAGCGCTCGTCCGGGGAACTTGCCTTCTTACCGCAACCGGTTGCCAGTGCCATTGCCGCTACGACAGACGCCGCGCCGACCGCGGCTCTCTTCCAGCTTCTAAACAATCTCATTGGTTTCCTCCCTTTCCGCCTAAACTTTTAGGTCGTTCCGCTATTATAACATATTTTCTTTATTCACGGAATGTTCACAAAGCATATTTTGATTTCTTTTCGCTTTTCCTAAGATATTTTCACGAAAAATCCGACTTAAGCCCTTCCCAGACCGCATCCATGCCGTTGTGCGCGCGGATATAGGCAGCCGCACGCTCGGAAAGCCCTTCCAGCGCCGCGCGGTCGCGGTATAGGCGGAGCGCGGACGCCGCAAAGCGGGGTGCGCTGTCTTCGATTTCCATGACCGTCTCAGCCGCAGGTATGCCCTCGGCACCGATCGAAGTCGTGAGCACGGGAGCCCCGTAGTAGAGCGCCTCGATAACCTTGCCCTTCACACCCGCGCCGTAGCGCAGCGGCACCACGACCAGACGGCAGTTCTCATAGAGCTCCCGAAGCCGTTCGTCCGAGACGAAGCCCAGGATGTGAATGCCGTTCTCGGGACTGTGAAGCGCCTTCAATTCCTCCGGCACCTTGGATCCTGCGACATAGAAATTGACCGGCTCTTCCGCGCGTATCGCAGGAAACACTTCTTTTAGGAACCAGAGCACCGCATCCAGGTTCGGCGGGTGCGCAAAGCCGCCCACAAAGAGCAGCCCCTCTCGCTTCTCATAGCCGAAGTCGCGCACCTCCGGGAAACTGTCCCAGACATAGGCGGTCAGGGGCTTCACGCGTATGGTGCTGTCGATTGCGTGGATTGCCTTGCACTCCTCCTCCGAGGGGTAGAAGCTGAGCGCTGCCTTCCGGAGCAGTGTAAGCTCCACGCCCTTCCAGTAGGCCGAAGCCTCCCGATGCGCTTCCTCTCCCGTCAGCTCGTACTCGCGCCGCTCGCGGAGGAAGTGGAGGTCGTGTCCGTAGTAGAGGACACGGACAGAGGTCCGCTCCTGAATAAAGTCAATGTACTTGCTCGCAATGTGCGGGCGGTTCAGATAAACAAAATCGATATCCGCCGCGTGCTTCTCAATCCAATCCCATATGCCCTTCTGCATGGCCTCGCCGTAGAGCACCTCTATGCCGAGCTGGGTCAGAGCCGTGGTGTAGGGCTCCTCCGCAGCAAAGTTGTCGCCGAGGAACTTGACCTGATAGCCCTGTTTCACAAACATCTTTAAGTACTGCCAGGTCGTGCGGCTGCCCGCGTCCTTGTCAAAGGTCGGGACATAGTGATCCACCACAAGGATAATCTTTTTGCCCTTGCTCCGCTCGCGCGCCCGGAAGGGATCCGGGTTGCCGTTATTCTCAAACTGCTCGGCAAGTTCCTTCTTCCACTTTTCCTTTAACTTCTCGGTGTTCTCGATCTGGTAGCGCTTTAAACCCGTGCCCTGCACATCCGTTCCGTTCGAGATGCCCTCAAAGTGAATGACCACCGACTTCGGCTGGTAGACCACGCGGTAGCCGTGTGATCGCACCTCAAAGGCGAGATCCGAGTCCTCGCAGTAGGCCGGGGCATAACGCGTGTCAAAGCCGCCGATTTCCTTCCAGAGTGTGTGGCGAATCAAGATTGCCGCGCCGGACATGTAGTCGACATCCTTCACATAGTTGAACTCGGGAAGTGTCGGATCCTGAAGTCTGCCGTAGTTCCAGCCGGAGGCATCGCTCCAGATGATGCCGCCCGCCTCCTGAAGCC
>CAUVLB010000174.1:0-3377 GCA_963552595.1 uncultured Stomatobaculum sp.
TGACCTTGCCCGGCTCAATGGTCTGAAACTCTTCCTTAAAACGTGTCATTGTATCGTAAATTTTCATCTTGTACTCTCCGTCAACAGGCAAACGGCGTGCGCCGCAATGCCCTCTCCTCTCCCTGTAAAGCCCATATGTTCCTCGGTGCTCGCCTTGACGCTCACCGCTTCGATCGGAAGCGCAAGCACCTCCGCAATCCGCGCCCGCATCGAAGCGATGTGCGGCGCGAGTTTCGGCGCCTGGCAGACCACCGTGCTGTCAATGTTTCCGATTTCATAGCCCGCCTTCCGAATCAGGCCGCCGACCGCCCGCAGGAGCTCCGCGCTGTCCGCCCCCCGATAAGCCGGATCGCTGTCCGGAAAGTGCGCGCCGATATCGCCGAGCGTCGCCGCGCCGAGCAGCGCGTCGGAAATCGCATGCAAAAGTACATCCGCGTCGCTGTGTCCGAGCAAGCCCTTCTCATAGGGAATCTCTATGCCCCCCAGAATTAAGGGGCGCTCCGCGACCAGGCGGTGTACATCATAACCCTGTCCGATTCTCATCTCTTCTCCTCCCGCTCTCAACAGAGAAAGCGTATGCGCCGTCTGACACAGCGCAGCGTGAGTTCTCTTCTGCCGCCCAGCCCTTCGCCGTCCGCGTGAAGCGGCAGCGCCTCATCGAGGAAGAGGCGAAACTCGCGGCAGCGGTACACGCGGACCCCCGCATAGGCCTCCGGTGCCTTGCGCCGCGGCAGAAGCAAAAGCCTTGCCTGCTGCAGGCGGCTGTGCGTGTTCAGCACCGCGACGGTCAGGACCCCGTCTGTCTCAGGCACCTTGTTTGCAAGCCGTATGCCGCCGGCCTCGGTGGCATAGAGCTGGGCGCTCAGCAAAAAGAGGTGCCCGAATTCAACCCTCTGTCCGCTGTCCGTCACAAAATACCCCCGGGTGCAGCGCGCCCTCAGCAGCGAGCGAAATCCAACCGCAAGCCGTATGCCGCGCCAGAGGAGGCGCGAACGCCTCCCGCGGCGCTCTTCAAGTGCATAGAGCTGCGAGAGCCATTCCGCATCGAAGCCCACACCGCAGCTCACAAGAAAGCGGTGGTGCGAGGGCTCATCGCCCCCCAGTTCCGCAAGACCGTAATCGAGCTCCCGCTCCTCCCGGGGCGAGAGTATGCGCTTCAGACAGCCGAGCGGCGTCCGCGGGAGCCTAAGCCCGCGCGCAAAATCCGAGTCACGTCCCACCGGAATAAAGCCGAAGCGCAGTTGCTCCGTAAGGTGGGCGCCGTTCAGCACCTCGTTTAACATGCCGTCGCCGCCCACCGCGACCAGGGTCAGCGGCTCTCCTTCGTACTCGGCGCTGAGCCGCGCCGCAAGCTGTCTCGCCTCCCCGGCACCGCCGGTCACATAAACCTGATAGACCGTCTTCGCGCGGAGCAGCCTACGCTCCAGTTTCTTAAAGACGCGGTAACCACGCTCACCGCCCGCGTTCGGATTCACCAAAAAGATCAGCATCGAAATGCCCTCGCTCTCTGCCGTAACCGGATCTCGCGGCACCATACATCCTTGCCAAATCCATACGTACCTTATGAGTATAGCATAAAATGCACCCTGCCGAAAAGGCGGGCTTCCGCGCGCCCCCGCTCGGACAACGCCAAAAAAAGTGAAAATATCGGTTGACAGAGCGCAGATCTTCCCGTATACTGACTAAGTCCTAAAGACATGTGGCGGAATAGCTCAGTTGGCTAGAGCACACGGTTCATACCCGTGGTGTCGAGAGTTCGAATCTCCCTTCCGCTATGCTATGATGAAAGCGCCCTCGCGGCGCTTTTTTGTTGTCCTTGAAAAATCCTGTACACTTTGTCACTTCTTTGTTCGCACAAGGCATGCTAAAATAAAAGCTATCACGATGCAAATACATGTATACAGGAGATCGCTTTGGATCAGAACAAAACGAATTACTCTCCCGCCCATAACCTTGCGAGAGACCATCTCTTCACCGTCATCTGCCTCTATACCGTCTTTTACATCTTCTGGTTCCGCCACCTGGAACAGACGGTGTCCGGGGATTACCTCGTCATGCACACAAAGCTGGATGAGTGGATTCCCTTCCTGCCGGTGTTCATTGTCCCCTACCTACTCTGGTTTCTCTACATCCTCGCCGCGCTGCTCTACTTCAGCCGAGTGGATCAGGATGAAGCTGCGGATCTCTGCCTCTTTTTGGCAATCGGGATGACGAGCTCGCTCTTAATCTGTACGCTCTTCCCGAACGGCACCGACCTTCGCATCACGGCAAATCCCGCAAACGGCGTCTTTGAGCGTCTGGTCTGGATGATTCAGCGCACCGATACGCCGACCAATGTGTTCCCGAGCATTCATGTCTTCAACGCGCTCGCGGTCCACGCGGCGGTCGCGCGGAGCAAAACGCTGCGCCGCCATCCCTTGGTGCAGGGACTCTCCCTTCTGCTTATGGTGTCCATCTGCCTCTCGACCGTTTTCTTAAAGCAGCACTCCGTGCTCGATGTCTTCGGTGCCCTCTTACTCGGGCACTTTGTCTATGCCGTGGTCTATGAACAGAGCGAGATGCCCGCGCTGGTTCCCGCCGGTGCAGATAACTTCTACCGCAGAAAGAAAAAAACGGCGCGCGCTTATCAGGCTGTCAGTGAGGAAAAGCAAAAATAAACACAAGGTAAAAGACCGGATTCCGCTCGGAATCCGGTCTTTTGTTTAATTAAAACCGTAGAACTTCTGTGCGATTTTGTAACCCGCCACGCTGATTTTTCTGCCGCCCTTGCCCGGAAGGTTCATGCTCTGCCCGAGGAAGCCGAAGCGAATGCGGAAGAAGAGACGCGGATTCAAGTCCTTTAAGAACTTCCAAATCTCCTTCTTCTTCTCGAGGTTCTCGGGAAGCTCGGACTTGATGGCAAGAATCGAGCATATGGTCATCATAATCTCAAGATAGAGTATCATATAGCGCCTTAATTTCTTTGCCGAAATCTTGTAGGGGTCGTAGCTCTCCAGCATGAGCCTTGTCACGCGAAGCTGTTGATCGATGCGCCCTATCATGACCTGCTCGTTGACCGACTGATCCTCTCTGCCGATATAATAGCGGTAAAAATTCACATCGAGATAATAGAGGGTCTTCACATGGGGCAGCGGCTGGTAGACAAAGATATTGTCCACATAGAAGGTGTGCGCCGGGAGCTCCAGGCCGCAACTCTTTAAGAGCGCCGTGCGGTAGATGACCGAGTGCATGAGGATGTACTGCCCCGGCAGGAAGTGTCCGATCTCGTCCCAGCCGATTAACCTCTCCTGCGGCAGCACCTTTCTGTAATTCATGACACGCTTATGTGCGGCGCCTTCCTTCTCATAGACAAAGTTGCTGACCAGAAGATCCAGCTG
>CAUVLB010000175.1:0-3368 GCA_963552595.1 uncultured Stomatobaculum sp.
GACCAGGCGCGTCTCGATTCGCTCAAGCAGTCGGTGAACGGCGAAGTCATCATGCAGTACGACAAGCACTGCCTTTCGATTCCGAAGGAGGAGGCGGAGCGCAGGGTTGCCGCGGGCGAGCCCTTTGTGATTCGTCAGAACAATCCGAGAACGGGGACCACAACCTTCCACGATGAAATCTACGGCGATATCACGGTGGAGAATTCCGAGCTCGACGACATGGTCCTCATCAAGTCGGACGGTTTCCCAACCTATAACTTTGCGAATGTCGTGGACGATCACCTGATGGAGATCAGCCATGTGGTGCGCGGCCAGGAGTATCTCTCCTCCTCGCCGAAGTACAATCGCCTCTATGAGGCCTTCGGATGGGAGGTGCCGATTTACGTGCACTGCCCGACGATTACAAACGAACAGCACCAGAAGCTCTCGAAGCGGAGCGGTCACGCATCCTTCGAGGATTTGATTGAGCAGGGCTTTGTGAGCGAGGCAGTTGTGAACTTTGTCGCACTGCTCGGCTGGTCGCCGGAGGGAGACCGCGAGATTTTCACGCTCAAGGAGCTTGCGGAGGTCTTTGATTACCGCCGTATTTCGAAATCCCCGGCGGTCTTTGACATGACCAAGCTCCGCTGGATGAACGGCGAGTACTTTAAGGCGATGGCGCCGGATGAGTTCTACCGCCGCGGCGAGAAGTACCTGAAGGAGTATGTGACGAAGCCCCTGGATTTAAAGAAAATCGCGGAGATGGTCAGAACGCGCGTCGAGACCTTCCTCGACATCCGGGAGATGGTGGACTTCTTTAACGAGCTTCCCGCTTACGAGACCGAACTCTTCGTGAACAAGAAGTCGAAGTCGAACCTCGAGAGTTCGCGCGAAATTCTCGGCGAATTGCTGCCGAAGCTCGAGGGCGTCGAGAACTGGAACAACGACGAGCTCTTTGCGCTCCTGAAGGCCTACGGCGAGGAGAAGGGCTATAAGACCGGTCTTGTTATGTGGCCGCTCCGCATTGCGCTCTCCGGTAAGCTCATGACCCCGGCGGGCGCGACCGAAATTATGGATGTGCTCGGCAAGGAAGAGTCGCTTTTGCGCCTCAGAGAGGGACAGAAGAAACTTGGTTGTGAAGAAGCGTGATAGTTTAAATCCTGCGCAGCGAGAAGCGGTCACCCACGGGGAGGGACCGCTTCTTGTCATTGCGGGACCCGGCTCCGGAAAGACCTTTGTGCTGACGCAGCGCGTGCGTTATCTGACGGAGGAGCGCGGCGTGCGGCCGCAGTCCGTCCTGGTGCTCACCTTTTCGCGTGCAGCGGCACAGGAGATGGAGGAGCGCTATCAAAAACTGGTCGGGGACGAGCGCACGGGTGTCAGCTTCGGAACCTTCCACGCCTTCTTTTTCCGCATTTTGAGAACGGCCTACGGCTATCAGGCGGATCAGGTGATCGGCGAGGAGGAGAGGCGCGCCTTGGTCTCGGGAGCGCTGAGACGACGCAAGACGGAGAGCGGAGACTTTCGAACCCTGGTCCAGAATGTGCTCTCGGAGATTGCGCTTGTCAAGGAGGAGAGAGCCGAGCTCTCGAACTACTACTCCGTGAGCTGCCCCGCCGAGCAGTTTCGGGAGATTTACCGCGAGTACGAGGCTGCGCTCGCCGAACTCCGAAAGATTGACTACGAGGACATGCTCCGCATGTGCTATGAGCTACTCAAAGAGCGGGCGGATATCCGCGCCGCGCTCTCGGCGCGCTACACTTGGCTCTTGGTCGATGAGTTTCAGGACATCAACCGCCTGCAGTACGAGATTGTGCGCATGATTGCGGGGGAGAAGGCCAATCTCATGATTGTCGGGGACGATGATCAGTCGATTTACCGCTTCCGCGGTGCCGCGCCGGAGCTCATGTTGAATTTTACGAAGGACTACCCGCAGGCCGCCAAAGTCGTGCTGAATGTGAACTATCGCTCGACGCCGGAAATTGTGAAGACAGCGGGGCGGCTGATTGCGCGGAACAAGACGCGCTTCCCGAAGGAAATCAAAGCCGCCCGCCCCTCGGGAAGGCCGGTGAACACGGTGGTCTGCCCGACACCCAAGGCAGAGACGGACTATTTGGTGCGGGAGATACGCGCACTTGCAAGGCAGGGGGCGCGCTACGACAGCATTGCCGTCCTTTACCGCACCAATTTGCAGCCGCGCCTCTTAGCGCGGCGCCTCTACCGGGAGAACATCCCGTTTCGCATGCGGGAGATGTTGCCGGATCTCGGCGAGCACTGGATTGCGCGGGATCTCCTCGCCTATCTGCGCTTGTCGGGCGATGCGGCGGAGCCAGGAGACCTGCTCCGCATCATGAACCGGCCGAATCGCTACATCAGGCGCGATGCGGTGCGCATGGAGGGGGAGAGTCTCGCGGGGCTCAGAGCACACTACGAGAAGAGCGGCGAGCACTGGATGGATGAGCGCCTCGGGCGCTTCGGGAGGGAGCTCAGAGCGCTTTCGCACATGCGGCCCGCCGAGGCCATCGCCTATATCCGCGGCGAAATCGGCTACGACGATTTTCTCAGAAAATACGCCGAGGAGAGAGAAATCGAAGAGAGCGAGCTCTTTGATATTCTGGAAGAAATCGCGGCCTCTGCGGAGGGCTTTGCGACCCTCGCCGATTGGAGGGCGGACGGGCAGGCCTTTCATGCCGCTATTTCCGCGCGCAGCAAGGCGCAGGAAGCGGGCGACGAGGTGCAACTCATGACCTACCATGCCTCCAAGGGCTTGGAATTTCCGACGGTCTTTCTGCTCGATGTGAACGAGGGCATAGTCCCGCACCGCAAGGCCAACAGTCGAGAGGAGCTCGAGGAGGAGAGGCGCATGTTCTATGTCGCTATGACGCGCGCCAAAGACGAACTGCGGATTTTGACCTGTAAGACCCGCTTTCGGCGGCAGGCGGAGGAGAGTCGTTTCGTGCGGGAGTACGAGTCTCGTTGACAGAGGGGCGGGGCATCGCTATAGTAGGAAGAACGGAAATCGTTTTATCTTTCTGAGAGTGAGGAAAAGCAAATGAGCGAACACGAAGAGCTGAAGCACGAGGGTCTGTTTGACGGCGGTGACACGACGGTCACGCTGACCTTGGACGACGGGAGCACCATGGAGTGCGTAGTGCTCACGATTTTTGAGGCGGGCAATGAGGGAAAAGAGTACATTGCGCTGATGCCGGAGAGCGGTGAGGACGAGGACGGCAACGTCTACCTGTACCGCTACGAGGAGACGGAGGACGGTCAGCCGGATCTCACGAACATCGAGAGCGATGAGGAGTATGAGATTGTCAGCGATGCCTTTGATGAGATTCTCGACGAGGAAGAGTTCAAGGAGCTCATGGAAGGCGAGGAGTCCGAGG
>CAUVLB010000176.1:0-3367 GCA_963552595.1 uncultured Stomatobaculum sp.
GGGGCTGTTTTTGATTCTGCCGTTTTCCGTTCTGATTTCGGGGTATAATATTGCGATATCGAAAACCCATGCGCAGCTTCTCGTTGCCTTTTTGCTGCATGGGGCCGGCATCGGATTGATTTTTGAATATGCGATGACAATCATACGGACTGTGCTTTGGGATGTAAGGGATATGCGTGAGAGTCGCTATACAGAGGAAACGATAGCGGATTTGGAAATGCTCTATGAAGGAAGGACGGCACTCTGTTTGGATGCGGATGATTGGGAATCCGCTCGATGGATTCGAGGCAGAAACGGATATGTGCTAAAACTGAAAAGAAAGGTTCCGAGACCTTTTGAACAGCGGGAATTGCAGTATTGGTTTTATAAGACGCAGCTTGACGAAGCGGAGGCAGACGAAATTCAGAAATTTGTCGATACAGTCAATTGCTGAGATGCGGAAAGCCGGAGGGAGGAAAGCATAGGATGCAAACCATCATTACGGTAGAGTACGACAATGTCGAGGAAGCGTTGCGTTGTATACGATGGGCGGCAGGAAAAACACGCTTGGCTCGGGCAAAGCATTGGAGTAGCTGCCTGATTGCGGGACTCGGAATTGTGGGGTTTTTAGGGTCTTTGGCAGATATAGACCGAGCACAAATGTTTTGTGTTTTGATGGGCTTCGGTTTAACCGGCTTGCTTCTTAACGCCATTCGGCGGAGACTCAAAAACAGCGATGCGATGCTGAAGCGAATGCTTCAAATAGAGGGGACACGGCTGATTCTATACGAGAAGGGAATTCTATCCGATACCGGAAAGCGAAGCTGGCTAGGCATTAAGTTGCTTGTCGGGAAAGAAACAGTAGCGCTTATGAGTTCCATGCAAGTCTACCTGGCTATACCGAAGGCAGAATTGACAGACGAACAGCTTGCGCAGATTCGTGGCTGGATCCAAGCTGCAAAGAAATTAAGGCAAGCGGAAGAGAGACGAGAAAATCAAGAGTATATTTGCTGGGGAGAGGTCAAGAGGATGTGTTTCCTCGGGTTTATCCATTTGGGGATTCCAGTCCTTGTGCTGTCTTTTTTACTGGTCTTGGCATTGATTGTTCTGGTTTTATTTCACAGTATGTCGGCTATGGTTTGGCGTGCACTGATAGGCGTTTGTCTGGGAATGATACTTCTTGGGATTACAATGATAGCAGAGGCGGCTCTGTATCGATGCATATGGTTCGTTGATGAAGAAAGAAGAAAAGATCCGAATGCACCGGAAATGAAGCTCTATTGGGAAAGATTTCCGAAAAAGGAAATTTCGGAAGCGAGCGCGAAGGAAGTGCTATCGAATTATGATGACATCCGCACCATACGCTGTAAACACGGAAAGATTATCATATTCGGCACCCGCCTGTTTGTGGTTCTGTATCGGAACAGCGCGCGGGGGCTCTGAGTGATAAGCAATACACAAGAGCGCAAATTGCTTGAAAAAAAGTGCAAGCCCGAAGCACAGTAGGAATCGCAAACCAAATAAATAAGAAGTTACTAACTCCTGATACTATCACTCGCAATAAAATCTTAAGATATGCAAGAAAAACGCAAGATATGTTTCTTGACAGCTGTCGGAAAACCATGCTAGGTTAACAACGGCTAATAATTAGAGACATCTAATGACAGGAGTTAGAGACAGAGATGAGAAAATATGGTTTAAAGGCGCTTGCCCTTGCAACCGCAATGAGCATGGTCCTATCGAGCCCGTTGCAGGTCTTTGCAAAGAGACGGGCGAACACGGCGGGAAGCTGGAAGCAGAGCGGTGAAAATTGGTCCTTCTTGGATGAAAAGGGACAGAATGTCCTCGGCTGGATTTACGAAAACGGCAGCTGGTACTATGTAGACCCGAAGACGGGAACACTTCGCAGCGGCTGGCTTTACCTTGCGGACGGCAGTCAGTACTTCTTCAGCAACAAACACGACGGCAGTTTCGGTAAGATGCTGACCGGTTGGAACTGGATTGACGGCAACTGCTACTACTTTGTGAGCGAGGCGGATGAGCGCGAGGGTAAGCTGATCAAGGACGGCACGACGCCGGACGGCTATCGCGTGGACAAGGACGGCAAGTGGATTGACGCGAGCGGCAGCATTCAGAGCCGCACGGGCGAGGGCTATATCACCAAGAGCGCGAGCGCAGGAAAGGGCGGTTCGGGCAGCGGCAAGTCGGGCGGAAAATCTTCTTCCGGAAAGCGTGGCGGTTCGGGCGGAGGGAGTCGTGGCAGTAGAAGAGGCGGCGGTTCGGGCGGCGGAAGCTCCCACACGACCCCGGTGAAGCCTGTACAGCCCGAGCAGCCCGAGGCACAGCCGGCAAGCCCGAGTAATCTCGCGCAACCGGGTGTGATAACCCCGGAGAATCCGACAAACCCGGAGGATACGGCAAACCCGGCAGTGAATCCCGCAAATCCGGCGCTAAGCCCGGAGACGCCGGCAAGCCCGGAGGCACCCGAGCATCCGGTGGGCCCGGTGGAAGATGACAGACCGGGCAAGAAGGAGGAAGCTTCCAAGCAAGAAAACGAGCAGCCTGCGAAGGAACTGAAGAGCCGCATGGTGCACCTCGGCTTTGCGGACTTTGTGACGGTGGTATTCCGTCAGGGAACGCTTGCGGATCATGAGATTTTTGTGGACGGCGTAAATGTCACCGAGGCAGTGCGGAAGGTGGACGATGCCGGCCGCGTGGTGAAGTGGGCTTCCACGGTGGCTTCTCCGAAGGAGCTGGTCGTTCGCAACAAGGCGGACGGCAGCACGGAGCAGACGCTTCGCCTGAATGCCGGTATCGCAAGCGAGCCGGTCACACCGGGCAATCCGGAGGATCAGCCGGACTACATTCTGTCCCGCGGGCGCGTCTCGAAGTTTGACTACCTGCTTGCGCCGAAGGACAAGGAGGGCAGAGACCGCATTCTTCCGGCAACGACGACCTTTGATCTCCTGCAGGAGAGAAAAGAGAACAGTGACGCAGTCACGACCCAGTTCTATGTAAAGCCTGTGGAGATTAACGCAGAGGGCAAGGGTGTCAGTAAGGACAACATTGTCATCAAGTTCAATGTCGAGAACGAGGAGCAGAAGAAGTGGTTTGAGGGCATCGACAGCCTGAAAATCATGAACAACGAGAACTGGCCGGTCAATCAGAACCCGACCTTCACGAAGGAAGTGAAGGACACGAAGCACGGCAAGAACGGCATCATCCAGATTCCGACCGGACAGAGCAATATGCGGAGCAGAGGCATCTACCGCGTGAACATTCACTCGAGCTATACGAACGAGACGGTCACGGTGCCCTTTGAGCTTGTGAGCAGCGCAAAATTCAGCTTAAAGCAGCGCGTTGAGACCGCGAACCCGAAGGCGGGCGA
>CAUVLB010000177.1:0-3348 GCA_963552595.1 uncultured Stomatobaculum sp.
GGAGCGAGAGCTCCGGCGGATGCAGCTTTTGATAGTGCGTCTCGTTCGCGGTCTCGTGGCGCAGGAGGTAGCGATCCGCCCCCGCATCGAAGAGGCGCCGATAACTCTCGTGCGTCCGCTCGCCGATGGAAAGCGTGAGTGCACAGTCCGGGTGCTGCGCCTTAATTGCGCGGACAATCCGGACAAGTCTGTCATCGGTAAAGTACGGGTCTTCGCCGCCCTGCAAAACGAAGGTGCGAAAGCCGAGGCGATATCCCTCCAGACAACAGAGAAGTATGTCCTCCTCCGAAAGCCGGTAGCGCTCTGCCTCCGCATTGCTCCGCTGTAAGCCGCAGTAGTGGCAATCGTTCTTACAGTAACTCGTAAACTCGATCAGTCCCCGCGTGAACACCTGCTCCCCGTAGATCTGTTTCCGAAGGCGCACCGCCCGCGCCGCCGCTTCCCGCTGCAGGGCCTCCGTGTGCGCCCCCAATAATTCACTGTATTCTTCCGTTTGAAGCCCTCGCTCCCGCTCCAATTTATCGAGCAGGGCGAGCGCTCTTGTCTCAACGTTTTGCATAGGCTGTCTTCACACTGATATTCGGAAGGTTGCCAACCTTTCCGGCAAACTCCGAAATAATGTTCTCCGGCGCATCCAGGGCGACCGACATGAGACTGAGTTTCTTCTTCTCATAGGGCAGCCCCATGCGCCCGATGATATAGTTGCCGTAGTTGTGCAGGAGTCGATTCAAGGATTCCGCACTCTCCCTGTCCTCGACAATGATGCTCATCACGGCGATTCTGGTCTGTTCCGCATCCATGCGTATTCTCCTCTCTGCACTCAGCCGAGCAATTCTTCCGGCTTTAAAGAGCCTATGCCGAGTCGCTTGTATATCTCAAGGTAAGCCTCGCGCACATTGCCGAGTCTTCGCCGGAAACGATCCGCGTCCAGACGCTCGTGCGTATCCCGATCCCAGAGTCGCATGTTGTCCGGCGACAGGGCACCGGTCAGAACCAGCTCCTCCTTATGGCGCCCGAAGGAAAGCGAGAGGTCGATTAAATCCACCCGACGCTCCGCAAAATAGGCTGTCAGCACTTCGTTGATGCGAAAGGCTGTCTGTATCATCTTGCGCAAATCCTCTTCTTTGACCAGATCAAGCGCAAGCGCCTCATAGCCGTTCAAGGCGTAGCGCGCCTCTCCTTCGCGGCGATTTCGAAGTTCCGCCGAGGGGCGTGCAAGCGCCTTGCCCTCCGGAACCCGCGTCTTCTCCGCAAAGCTGCCCGCACTGAAATTTCGCACCACGAGATCAAAGGGATAACGATGCACGGCGCGGAAACTTAATTCCCGCGCCGAGATTTCTTCCAAAAATGCCGTTCGAATTCCCTTGGTCTCGAGATAGCGAAAGAGGCTTGCCGTCATTCGACTGGCGACGATGCCCTTGTCTTCGACCGTTTCTTCGTTTCCTTCTGCATCCGCCACGACGTCAAGCCATTCGACCAGCGTCACCGCCGTATCATCCGTCGCAAAGCTCCGCGTCACGGCAGTGCCGCCGATGCTCTCTCTCTTCTCCATCCCGTTCTTTCCTCTTATGCCTCTAGACTCGCCGCAATGACGTCTGCCATGGCATAGCGCCCCGGCTTCCGCCCTGCGAGAAACTTTGCTGCCTCCACTGCACCCTGCGCAAAAATACGGCGCGAATAGGCGCGGTGACTTAAACCCAGAACCTCGTCATCGCCCGCGTAGAGCACATCGTGATCCCCGGGGATTGTACCGCCGCGCACCGCGGAAATGCCGATTTCGTCCTGTTCCCGCGCCGTGTGACGCGGTTCGCGGTCATAGACATAGTGATAGCGCTCGTTGCAGGCTGCGTTAATCTCATCCGCAATGGCAAGCGCTGTTCCGCTCGGCGCATCCACCTTTCTTCTGTGGTGCTTCTCGACAATCTCAATGTCAAAGCCCTTCGCTGCGAGCACAGTCGCAGCCTCGGCCGCAAGCTTCATCAGAAGATTCACGCCGAGCGACATATTTGCGCTCCGAAGAATGGCCACCTTCTCCTGAAGCTCCGCAATGCGCTTTAACTGCGCCTCGCTGAGTCCCGTCGTGCAGATGACCGCAGGCATACCCGTGCGCTCCGCAAAATCGAGCACGGCATCCACAGCCGGCGCGATGGAAAAGTCAATCAATACATCCGCGCTCTCTTTGGTAAGCTTCGAAAAATCCGCATAAACCGGGTAGTCCGCCGCAAGTTCGGCGCGGTCCACACCGGCAACAATCTTCACCGTCTCGTCCGCTGCCGCAAAGGCGCTGACCTCGCGCCCCATGTGGCCGGAACATCCGTTTAACAGAATTCTAATCACAGGATTCCATACTCCTTCATTGCCTGCTTAAGGCTCTCCAAATTTGCCGTTTCCATTTCACAGAGCGGCAGACGCAGCGGTCCCACTTCCTTGCCCATCAGGTTCATCGCGGTCTTTACCGGAATCGGGTTCACTTCGATGAAGAGCTGATGAATAAGTTCCGCGGCCTCAATCTGCATCGCGGCGGCCTTTTTGACATCGCCGTCCAGCATGGCCTTGCAGAGCTCATGGGTCTTGCGGGGTGCGACACAGGCAAGCACCGAAATAACACCCTTTGCACCGAGCGACATGAGCGGGATAATCTGGTCATCGTTGCCCGAGTAGAGGTCGAATTCGTGGCCGTCCAGGAACTCGAGCGTGCGCAAAATATTCGTGAAGTTGCCGCTCGCTTCCTTCATGCCGACAATGTTCGAAACATTCTTTCCGAGGTAAGCGACAGTCTCCGGCTGAATCGTGAGTCCTGTTCTGCTCGGAATGTTGTAGAGCAGGCAGGGAATCTTCACTGCATTCGCTATCTGCGTATAATGGTGAATCAGCCCCTTCTGTGTTGCCTTGTTATAGTAGGGAGAAACCAGCAAAAGGCCGTCCGCACCGTACTTCTCCGATTCGATGGACATCTCAATCGCCGTGTCTGTCGAATTGGAGCCGCTGCCCGCAACAACCGGAATTCTGTGGTTTACAATTTCAACACTGCGCTGAATCACGCGGAGATGCTCGTCGTGTGTGAGCGTCGATGCCTCTCCCGTAGTTCCGCAAGCAATCAACGCGTCCGTGCCCTCGGCAATCTGCTCCTCGATGAGCTCCTCGAGCTTCTCGTAATTGACCGTGAGATCTTCATTCATCGGTGTTATCAGGGCAACACCGGAACCCTCAAAAATGCTTTCCATGCATTTCCTCCGTTTTCACATCCGTGATCGAATCCAATGCGTTCCGTAGCCGTATTTCTGTCATCAAACCGCAAGCGCGGCTCTTTCTGATAAAGCCCCAAAAAATGAGCTTTCTCTGCGATAT
>CAUVLB010000178.1:0-3334 GCA_963552595.1 uncultured Stomatobaculum sp.
AGACCGCGGGTTCGAGTCCCGTCTATCGCTCTCTGAAATGAGCGTCCTGCTTCGGCAGGGCGCTTTTTGTTTGCCGTGGAAGCGTTTGAGCGCTTCCTTTTTGTTTTGCATGCAAGTGTGCGAAGGCGGATTTTTTGTTATAATTTGAGAGAAATGATTGCGGTTAAATCGGACAATTGCCGATAGAGCAGAAAGGATACGATTCATATGGAGAGAGAAGCACTGAGCTTGGACGATTTTTTGCGTGTCAAAAACGGAAATGACGTGCGCGGCACGGTCATTGAGACCGCGGAGGAGCGAATTACCCTGACTGCCGAAATGGTGAAGTGCATTGCGGCGGCTTTTGCGGACTACCTTGCGGAGAAGACCGGTGTGCATCGCGAGACCTTGCGAATTGCGGTGGGGCACGACAGCCGTGTTTCCGCCGAGATGATGCAGGAGGCCTGTGTTGAGGGACTCCTCGGCGTCCAGCGCAGCCTCTGCGGCCTCATCACCACGCCGGCCATGTTTCAGTCCACCTTGCTCGAGGCAAGCAGCTTTGACGGCGCAGTAATGCTCACGGCGAGCCACCTGCCCTACCAGCGCAACGGCATGAAGTTCTTTACGGCAGAGGGCGCACTCTCCGGCAAAGAGCTGGACAGCATCCTGCACCGCGCACATGAGATTTCTACGCCCGCAAACGAATTTCCGCTTCGTGCGATTTATGCGGCACATATGAGAGAGGTTATCTGCCGCGAGGCCGGAGAGGAGAAGGGAAGCAAGGTACTCGACGGTCTAAAAATTGCGGTTGATGCGGGCAACGGCGCAGCCGGCTTTTTTGCGACGGACATTCTGGAACCTCTCGGGGCGGATGTGAGCGGCAGCGTGTTCCTCGCGCCGAACGGAAACTTCCCGAACCATGTGCCGAATCCCGAGGATAAGCGTGCCATGGACGCCGCGAAGCGCGCGGTACAGGCTTCAGAATCGGACCTGGGTGTTATTTTTGACTGCGACGGCGACCGCGGTGCTGTGGTCTTCTCGGACGGGACCGAAGTAAACCGGAATAAGCTGATTGCGTTGCTCGCAGCCATAGAGGCAGAGACGCATCCGAATGCCGTCATAGTGACCGACTCGGTGACCTCGGACGGTCTACAGCGCTTTCTCGAGGATACGCTTAAGCTCAAGCACTGCCGTTATCGCCGCGGCTATAAGAACGTCATTGACAAGGGCATAGAATTAAATGCGGCGGGAGAGGATTGCCCGCTTGCCATCGAGACCTCGGGACACGGTGCCTTTCGTGAGAATCACTTCTCGGACGACGGCGCCTACATTGCGGCAAAGATTATTGGCCGCTTGGCGCTTCTTCGAAAGAAGGGGCAGAGAATCGAGGATATGATTGCAGGGCTTCAAAATCCCGCCGAGGAAGAGGAGCGGCGTTTTCAAATTCTTGCCGGGGATTTTAAGAGCTACGGCGCCGCTGTCCTGGAGCGTTTTCGCGCCTTTGTGGAAAAAGATCCGCGCTTTACCGTGGTTGAACCCAATTACGAGGGGGTGCGTGTGAGCTGTAAGGACAGCGAAGCCTCCGGCTGGATCTTACTCCGCCAGTCCCTCCACGATCCGGTACTTCCCATGAATCTCGAGGCTGAGAACGAAGGCGGACTTGCGGTACTTTGGGAGCGGGTTGCTCCCTTCTTCGCAGCAGAGGAAAAATTGCTTCAAAAATAAAAAAGACCTTGACCTCAAGAGATAGTATGCTATACTAACTTTTAGTTGAGGCTAATGTTTGATAGATAGACTTAAAGTTAAGCCCGCAGAGATGCGGGCTTTTCCTTGACAGGGCAGTTAGTTGCGACAACACGCGCGACACCGAAAGGAGCGAGGAAATGAATGTTGTGATCATCGGCGGAAACGAGTGTATGGAGCGGCAGTATTGCGATCTCTGTACCAAACACGGATGTAAGGCAAAGGTCTTTTGCAAGTTTAAGAACGGCATGCGGGACAGAATCGGCAAGCCCGATCTAATGATACTGTTTACACATACGGTCTCACATAAAATGGTGCAGTATGCACTGAATTCGGCGGGAGAGGATACCTGTGTGGTTCGCTCCCACACGAGTTCCATGTCCTCCTTAAAGGGCATACTGGCAGAGCACACGGCCTAAGCGATGTCGGACGCATTTCTTGTCGAGCACTGTGCCCCGACGTTTGCGGGGCTTAAGACCGGAAATCTGTTTCGCATCGACTATGCGGATGCGGCTGTGTTTCGAAAGGAGCTGCGTGGACTCAACGGAATCCTGAAACGAAAGGGGCTCCGTGCAGTGCCGGTTCGCATGACGGAGCGATTTGCGCTCATCTACCTCTACCGACCGGACTTTTTGAAACGGGATCTCTGCCGTGAAGAGGCGGCGTGTATTCTGAGAACGCTCGGCTATGAGCCGCAGAGTGTCAACCGTTCGGTTGCCTTTCTCGCGCGGATGATGCGGGAAAAGAGTGAGTTTCCGCATGAGGTGGGACTTTTTCTCGGCTATCCGCCGGAGGATGTTTTGGGCTTCATGAAGAGCAGCAGAGAGGGCGTTAAGTGTGTCGGTTGCTGGAAGGTCTACGGAGACGAGGAAAAAGCCAGAGAAGTGTTTTGGTGCTATCGTCGCTGCAAGGAAGTGTTTGAGGAAAACATGCAGCGGGGGCGCAGCTTGGAGACGCTGATTGTTCGCTGTGCGGCAGAGCGGCGTTTGGGAGAAGGAAACTTTGGGCGGCGTCAAAATCGCGTAAGTCCCGTTCAATTCGCGTAAGCGGAGTTAAATCACAAGGAAAAGGAGACTATCAATATGAGCAAGGTCGCAGTGGTATTCTGGAGCGGAACCGGCAACACGCAGGCAATGGCAGAGGCTGTTGCAGAGGGTGCAAGAACCAAGGGCGCTGAGGTCACGGTGCTCGGACCGAGCGAGTTCAGCGCAGATCAGGTAGCGCTCTACGATGCAATCGCATTCGGCTGCCCGTCCATGGGCGCAGAGGTCCTCGAGGAAGAGGAGTTTGAGCCGATGTTCGCATCCGTCGAGGGTGCGCTTCACGGCAAGAAGATTGCGCTCTTTGGCTCCTGGGGCTGGGGCGGCGGTGCTTGGATGAATGACTGGGAGGCAAGATGCCAGGATGCGGGTGTTCTCATGCAGCACGCACCGGTTATGTGCCAGGAAGCACCGGACGACGCAGCGCTTGCGGAGTGCAAGGAGCTCGGCGAGTCTCTGGTCTGAGTAGCAATCTTCTTATCATACTATATCCTCCTAATAACGTACGGTGGAAAGTGTCGCGGCGAAAGTCGCGGCACTTTCTTCGTTTCGGCAGCTTCTACGTTGCGGGG
>CAUVLB010000179.1:0-3320 GCA_963552595.1 uncultured Stomatobaculum sp.
GCGAGATCGGTGGGGCTCGGCTATCCGGGCGGACCGAAAATAGACAAAAAGGCCAGGGAGGGAAATCCCGATGCCATCGCCTTTCCGCGCGCCAAGGTCACGGGTTCTCCCTATGATTTCAGCTTCAGCGGCTTAAAGAGCGCGGTGTTAAATTATCAGAACCACGCGAAGATGACGGGGGAAGAGATTCCGGTTGCGGATCTCGTGGCTTCCTTCCAGAAGGCAGCCGTGGAGGTGCTGGTTTCCCATACCATGGAGGCCGCGCGGGATTTTGACTTGAAGACCATAGCCATGGCGGGCGGGGTCGCGGCGAACTCCGCGCTTCGATCGGCCATGCGGCTTGCCTGTGAGGCGGCGGGCTACACCCTCACTTATCCGGAACTCAGCCTATGCACGGACAATGCGGCCATGATAGGCTCCGCGGCTTACTATGAGTATCAGGCGGGCCGAACAAGCGGCTGGGATTTGAATGCCGTTCCGAACCTGAAACTTGGGGAGCGTTGAGATGGCAGAAAAAAAGAAGGCGGCTGTTCTGCTTGCGGGCGGGCACGGATCGCGCATGCAGAGTAAGACACCGAAGCAGTTTTTGCTGCTCGCGGGGCATACCGTGCTCTGGCACGCGCTGAAGGCGCTTGCGGAGAGTGAAATCGATGAAATTGTTTTGGTCACACCGCGGGGAGAAGCGGAAACCCTACTTCGGGAATATCGGGAGGAGCATGGTTTTTATAAAATAATCGCTGCGGTCGAGGGCGGCGCGGAGCGCTGTGACTCGGTCTTCGCGGGACTCACTGCGCTTCGGGAACGCGGCACTGAGTTGGTTTTCATCCACGATGCCGCGCGCCCCTTTGTGTCGCAGGAACTTCTTACGCGGATGCGGGATGCGGGAGAGCGCTACGGCGCCGCAATTCCGGTGTTGCCGGTAAAAGACACGATAAAGCTTGGAAATCCTGAGGGTTTTGTCGCGGATACGCCGCCACGCGCCCTGCTCTTTGCGGCGCAGACCCCGCAGGTCTTTTCTTATACAGAGATTTGTGCGGCCTACGAGGCCTATCATAGGGCGCGCGAAGCGCAGGACGTGCGCGCCCTGCTCGCGACCGATGACGCTCAGGTCATGGAACTCTTCGGCGCCTGTCCCGTGAAACTTGTGGAGGGCGAAGAACAAAACCAAAAGCTCACAACGCCGGAAGATATGGCAAGGGCGGAGCTTTGGATGAAAAGTCGAGAGCTGCGGCGCTGAGTAGCAATAGCGTGACGTATAAAACTGTGAACAAAAACACCGGAGGCGGGAAAACGCTGCCGGTGTTTTTGGTTCGGGAATACTTGTGCGCAGCATAGGGAATACAGTGCGTGCGGAGGCGTAAAAACGGCAAGCCTCTCGGGAGAGCAAAATAAGCTGTGCGGACGTGGGGGGCACACAGCAGAACTGTAAGTAAAAATATCATTATAACTATTAATTGCAGGAAAGAAATGGAAACAAAAATGCTGATAATATCAGAAGGACTTGACACAATAAAGCCAAGAAAAGGCGGAAGGAAGTGAGCCGAAGCGCATACCCGGCACCCCTGCCCCTTGGCGAGGAGCCCGCAGTCGTATGTGTGTTGCATATCGCTGCGTGTTCGTGTTGCATGTGTTCCCGTTTTTAGCGGTTTTCCCGTCGGCTGTAGCCGATGTTTCAGCATGGGCGGATATAGAAAAAGCACGCATTTGCGCCGTTTTTGGCGTAGATGCGTGCTTTTTCTTTCGCGGAGAGGATGGGATTCGAACCCATGTGCCCCGAAGGACTAACGGTTTTCAAGACCGCCTCGTTATGACCACTCCGACACCTCTCCAAGTGTATTGAATGAAGTATACATGAAAGCGGCAATTCCTGTCAATCCCTCCGATAATTTTGCCGGTATTTTGATTGCGGGGAAGAGGGGTCTTCGTTATAATATAGACAAAAAATAGGGGGGATTTCCATGGAAGAACGTGCAGGGCTTACAAGAGAGTTTGCGGAGCGCTTGGAGAAACGTCTGGACGAGTTAAAGTGGCTCTATGCGGAACTGTATCATAATGACGAAAATGCCTTTCGGTATTTTCTTTCCATGCTCGAACGGATGTATGAAGCGCGCCCTGCGGAACTCAAAGTCCTGGATCGGGAGAGAGAGCGGAATACGGGCGGGTATCGCAGCAACGAAGTGCTCGGTATGATGCTGTACGCGAATTGCTTTGCGGGAAATCTCCGCGGCGTGCGGGAAAAACTTCCGTACATCAAAGAATCCGGCGTGACTTACATCCACCTCATGCCCCTGCTCGCAAGTCCCAAGGGGCGTTCGGACGGCGGTTACGCGGTGGCGGACTTCCGTCAGGTGGAGCCTGAACTCGGCACCATGGAAGATTTTGCGGCACTCGCCTCGGACTGCCACAAAAACGGCATGAGTGTGTGCCTTGATTTTGTGATGAACCACACCTCGGAGGATCACGAGTGGGCGAGACGTGCCCGCGCCGGCGAGAAGGAGTTCCAGGATCGCTACTTTTTCTTTGACAACTGGAATATCCCGAATGACTTTGACCGAACGGTGCCGCAGGTGTTCCCGACGACTGCACCCGGCAACTTCAGCTGGTGTGATGCGGTGCAAAAGGTGGTCATGACGAGCTTTTATCCCTATCAGTGGGATTTGAACTACGCGAACCCGACGGTCTTTAACGACATGACGGAAAACCTCTTTTTCCTCTGCAATCAGGGGGCGGATATCATCCGTCTCGATGCGGTTCCGTACATCTGGAAGACTCTCGGCACGGATTGTCGCAATCTTCCGCAGGTGCACACCATAGTCCGCCTTATGCGGATGGCGGCGGAAATCGTGTGCCCGGCGACACAGATTCTTGGCGAAGTGGTTATGGAGCCCTCAAAGGTGGTGCCGTATTTCGGAACGGTCGAGAAACCGGAGTGCCATATGTTATATAATGTGACGACTATGGCGACGACCTGGCACACGGTGGCGACCAAGGATGTGCGCCTCATGAAACATCAGCTCGGACAGATTTTTGCCTTGCCGAAGCAGTATTTATTCCTCAACTACCTGCGCTGCCACGATGACGTCGGCTGGGGCTTGGATTACGGTTTCTTAAAGCAGTTCGGCATCGATGAGGTGGGGCACAAGCGTTTCTTGAACGATTTCCTCCGCGGCTATTACTACGGCTCGGACGCGAGAGGGGAGCTCTACAATGACGATCCGCGGCTTGGGGACGCCAGACTCTGCGGAACCACGGCCTCCCTCTGCGGCATTGAGGCAGCGGAGTATGAGGGCAATGCTTGGAAACTGGACCGCGCGATTCGC
>CAUVLB010000180.1:0-3313 GCA_963552595.1 uncultured Stomatobaculum sp.
GTTCCGTACTGCGAGACAATGACGCGCATACCGCGCTTGCTGCTTCCGAGCCGCTGCCAAAGGAGTAAGAGCAGCGCTGCGAGGCAGAGGACGGCAATGAGAATTAGTTCCCGTTTTCTTTTTTGTGTCATGCGTGTTCCTCCCCGGGGAGCCCGAAGCGGGAGAGAGAGGAATTCTGGTAGCGGGCATCTTGGGTCACTTCCGGGCCAAACCAGGCGGGCGGCAAAAAGCGCGCCGCACTCTCTTCGTCGGGGAACTCCACTTCGACCAGCCAAAGTCCCGACAGTGCCCCGTGAAACACATCGAGTTCCGCGGTGAGCTCTGTGCCGGAGAGCGGAATTCGATAGCGTGTCTTTTCGATGCGGAGACCGTCACACTTTTCGAGAAGGTGGGCAAAGCTCTCCGCCGTGAGCGGCAGATTATACTCCGTCCGCTTCATAAGGCCGCTGCCCTTATAGGTGAGAACATAGGTCTCGCCCTCGCGCCGCACGCGCACGGTCGGTGAAGTCGAGAGATAGCCCTGTAGATACTCCTGATGCGAAAAGTCGTTCAGTGCTTCCGGCAGCGCATCGATTAAAAATTTGCGTTCTATTTCCATGTGTTCCATCCAAATAACCTTTCCCGTAAACAAAGGTACCTTCTGTTTTCGTACAAAACAGTCTGTCGTTTCCGTACAACAAGGGTTTTTCGGCCGTGATTGTTCGTTCAGTTAATCGGCGATAAGCAGACGCTACTATCTTACGCGCTCGCCTGTTTTTTTTCCACGGCAATTTTCTCTGAAAAGCTTCATCGTTGAGCGCCGAACTTGAATTTTTGTACAAAAAAGAGTACAATACAAACAGAACGATAGTTCGGACGCAGAGCGCCCGTTTGGAAAGGATGAGATCATGACAGAGCGTATTTCGAAGGAAGTTGTCGAGAAACTGATGCACGCACCCAGTGCCTGCAAAGAAGCGGTGCAGGCGGGCGAGCGTTATTTGAAGGCAGTCGGTACCCCGGAAGAGGAAGCGGCGCGAAAGGCGCTGGTGGAGGAACTCAAGGAGGATGTGACGGACATCGACGGGCTCATTGCCTTTGCGTCTTCCCCGGCGGGCGAGGCTGTCTTTGGCAAGGAGGGGGCGGAAGCAACCCGGAAGGCGGCCGAGGAAGCCAAGGCGGGCGGCGAACACTACTGCATCTGCGATGCCTGCCAAGCGGGCGCGGAAATCCTCCGGGAAGCCGGTGAGGTGTGAGCGCAATGGAGCTCCTCAGAGAAGAATTTACACTATTACAGCGCGAGTGTCTTGCCTGCGGGAGAGCGGGAGCTTCCTATCTGCTTTTACAACCCGCTGACGAACATGACCTTTCGGGCATCGAAGAAGAAGCAAAGCTGCTCGCGGCCTTTGAGGAGAAGGGGCAGCTTTCGGGGCACGGCCTCTTGGTCGCGGTTCGCGTGAACGACTGGTCTACGGAGCTCTCCCCCTGGGAGGCACCCCAGCCTTCGGGAAGCACCCTTTTTGGCGACGGTGCGCCCGTCTTTTTGGAAAAGCTGCTCGCCTTAATTCCGGAACTGAGACGCCGCTTCGGCCTCTCGGCGGATTGCCCGGTGTTACTCGGCGGCTACTCGCTTGCGGGCTTTTTCTCGCTCTGGGCGGCCTACCGGACAGACGCGTTTCAGGCCATCGCAGCGGCATCGCCCTCCATATGGTTCCAAGGCTTTATGAAGTACCAGAGAGGCCATAAGCCGAGGGTCAAAGCGGTCTCGTTAAGCCTCGGTGACAAGGAGGAGAAAACAAGAAACGAGATGATGGCAAGCTGCGGAAGCACGATGCGGCAATACTATGAAGAGCTCTCGACGCTTCTGGAACCGGGCGCCCTGGTATTTGAGTGGAACCCGGGGGGCCACTTTGACGAAAATGCAAAACGTACGGCTCGCGCCTTCTATCTCGCGGAGAAGATGCTCGCCCGGCGCGCTTGAAAAGCATTGTTACAAAGGGGGCTCTGTGCTATACTGTTCTACTGAATACGTCTCATTTGCAAGAAGTATGCTAATTCAGAGAGAACAGATATCTAGGAGGAAGCCCCGATGGCATTTAAGGTAGAGCAGAAAGAAAACAATATGGCAGTAATCACGGTGACCGTGCCGAAGGAAGATTTTCAGAAGGCAATCACCGCAGCTTACAACCGCGAGAAGTCGAAGTATCAGGTGCAGGGTTTCCGGAAGGGCCATGTGCCGCAGGCTGTGATTGAGAAGTACTACGGCCAGGGCGTCTTCTTTGAGAGCGCTGTAAACAGCTGCATCAATGATACCTATCCGGCGGCTTCGAAGGAGAGCGGTCTCACGATCGTGTCCCGCCCGGAGATCAATGTGACCGAGATCGGCAAGGATCAGGACCTGGTCTACACGGCTACGGTTGCGACCAAGCCGGAAGTGAAGCTCGGCGCTTACAAGGGCATTGAGGTCAAGAAGGCAGATGCCGAGGTGACCGAGGAGGATCTCAACGAGGCTCTTCAGAAGGAGCGCGAGAAGAACGCTCGCCTCGTGACGGTCGATGACCGCGCGGCGGAGACCGGCGACAGTGTCAAGATTGACTTTGACGGCAGCATCGACGGCGTTCACTTTGACGGCGGCAAGGGCGAGAACTACCCGCTGGTGCTTGGCAGCGGCAGCTTCATCGACGGCTTCGAGGAGCAGATCGTGGGTCACAAGACCGGCGACAGCTTCGATGTCAACGTGACCTTCCCGGAGGAGTACCACGCGAAGGAACTCGCGGGCAAGCCGGCAGTCTTTGCCTGCAAGCTGCTTGAAATCCAGAGAAAGGATCTTCCGGAGCTGAACGATGAGTTCGCAAGCGAGATTTCGCAGTTCGAGACCCTCGACGAGTACAAGGCTGACTTAAAGAAGCAGCTCGAAGAGGCAAAGGCGAAGGCAGCTGCTGCGCAGAACGAGAACAATGTCGTTGAGAAGGTGGTCGAGAACGCAGAGATCGAGCTTCCGGCACCGATGGTCGACATGCAGTGCGAGCAGATGCTCGACGACTATGCGCGCCGCATGCAGTCCCAGGGGCTGCCGCTTGAGCAGTACATGCAGTACACCGGCATGACGGTGGAGAAGCTGAAGGAGCAGTTCCGCCCGCAGGCCGAGAGAAACTTAAAGACCAGACTGGTGCTTGAGGAGATCGTGAAGGCAGAGAACATTGCGGTCAGCGAGGAGGCAATTGACGCCGAGATCGAGAAGATGGCAGCTGCTTACAAGATCGAGCCGGCGAAGATGAAGGAGTATGTCGGCGCGGAGCAGAGAGAAGAGCTGGCAATGGATCTTAAGATCCAGGAG
>CAUVLB010000181.1:0-3290 GCA_963552595.1 uncultured Stomatobaculum sp.
TCCGTTTGTGACCGGATCAAAACTTCCCGGATAGACCGCAATTGTCATGTCTCGTCGTTCCTTCTCTGGAGAAAGATGTGTTGATTGGTCTTATATTCCTTGATTTTAACAATTTGATATCCGAGTGCGGCAAAACGCTGTGAATCGGCATCGATTTTTGCTTCGACAATGAGTAGACTGTCGTCATGAATCAGCGACGAATCCTTAAGCTGCTGCAAGGCTCTCTCCTCAAGGCCGGATCCGTAGGGCGGGTCCAAAAACACCAAATCAAAAGGCTCGGAACCGGAATTTGCCAATGCGGTAAGCGCCGCGGAAGCATCGGTCGCACGTAATTCCGCTTTATCCGCAAGATGCGTATGTTCCAGATTCTCACGGATGATGCGCGCCGCCTTTGGATTTTTTTCTACGATAACGGCCGAACTTGCCCCGCGGGACAAGGCTTCGATTGCAATACCGCCGCTGCCGCCGAAAAGGTCCAGAAAGCGCGATCCGGGAATCTCCGCCTGCAGCATATTAAAGAGAGTCTCTTTGATGCGATCCGTCGTGGGACGGGTGTCCTCGCCCGGCAGGGTCGCCAGCAAAAGCCTCCTTGCACTTCCGGCTATGACTCTCATTAATTGGAACCTCCTTCACCGGGGGCCGGCTGAACCGATCCGGTGCCCGGTTTGTTCTGCGGCGCACCGGTCGAAATACTCGGATTCGGAGAACCGCTCTCCGTCTCTCCGGGTCCTTTTTTTGCTTCGCTCGGCTTCGCGGTTGCCGCAGTTGCGGCCGTGCTCGCCGCGTTGCTGTCCTGAGTGCTCTGGGTCTCAGCGCCGGAACCGGTTTCCGTCGGTGCGGTCGGCGTAGGATCTGCTTTTTTAGTTTCGGTTCCCGGCAAGGTGTAAATAAGAACCGGGGTGCCTGCACTCACGTTCTCAAAGAGTGTCTTTGCGACTGCCGGCGGCAGGTTCACACAGCCGTGAGAACCCGAGCTCTGGTAGATATTTCCGCCAAAGTTGCTTCTCCAGGAGGCATCGTGGAAGCCCTCGCCGTTGTTAAACGGCATCCAGTGGTTGACCGGTGCGGCATAGCCCTGGCCGCGCAGGGTGGCATTGCGTTGCTTGTAGCTGATGGCATAGGCACCCGTGTGGGTGACAGTTCCCTTCGCCTCATTCCCGGAAACCAGATCGGAAGAAAGAATCTGCTTTCCGTCCTTATAGAAATAGAGACGCTGTGCGCTCAAATTGACTTCGATATAGGTGGAGCCGTAGTCGGGACCGTTCAGAGATGCGGCCTTCTGGGAAAATTCCGGGGTGCGCTGGGTCTTGGTGCCCGAGGCAATCGCCTCTCGGAGCCAGCTTTTCTCGGCGTCCTGATTGACCTTCCAACCGTAGGATCCGCTCTTCACCGTGACGGTTGCGCCCCAGCTGGACTTGAGACTTTTCGGCTTATTGTAAGTGTCATACTTCGACGCAAGCGTTTTGATAAACTCGTTCAGCTTGCTGTCATCCAGCTTGACACCTCCCTTTCCGTCCGGCGAAATCCAGCTGTGAAGTTTCTCTCCGTTCAGAACGATGCCCGAATCACCGGAATAGCTGATGTCGGTCTTTAAGTACTGGTTCATCGCCTCTGCGGATTTGATGAGAGCCTCGTTGTCCGAGCGGAGTTCCGGCTCCGTATAGAGCTTTTCCGCATCCAGATTGATCGTAGGCTGTAAGGTGGAGACTGCCTCCTTAATCTTTGCGGCAGCCTCTTCCGTCTTCAACTCGGTGCCCTCGTCCTCTTTCTCGACCGTAAAGGGCTTTCCGCTCTGATAGTCTGAGATATGAGCATCGACCGGCTTTCGGAAATTCTCGGTCTGAAAGAAGGGCAGAGCCTTAACTGCGGTGTCAAAGCGCTCGTCGTCAAGCTTAGCCATGAGATCCAGATTTTCCTCGTGGCGCGAGAAGTAACGCGGTCCCCAGGAGAAAATATTCTGACCGGCAATCAAATTGCCGAGCGTGTCACCGAAATCATAGTGGAGGTTCACCTCGGAAGCGCTTATGCTTGCCTCGGTCTCCTCTCGCCCCTGAATGGTGAGCTTGTAGTCCGCAATTCCGGCGTTCATTGCGGCCTCGGCATCGACTGCACTCTTACCGGACACATCAATTCCGTTGATGACCGTATTCGGCAAAAAGACGCGATGATATTTTTGTCCGTAAACGGTATACGAAGCAGCGGTTACCGCAAGGAGAACCGCTGCTGTCAACAATATTTTTGTTCCTGCGGAAGAGCGACGCTTCGGCGGCTCTTCCGATTCCGGAAGCGTGGTAAGCGGCACACTGCTGTCTTCCGGGGGAAGCTCCTCTGCAAGCTCTTCGCCCTCATCGCCCGTCGCCTCAATCTCAGCTTCTCCGGTCTCCGGTTTCACATAGAAGTTATCCTTCTCGACCTCAGGTTTCAGTCCGCTCCAAATCGCATCGGACTCATCCTGTTCGGCACCTTCTGCCTTAATGCGCGCCGCGTGCGACAGCGCAGCAGCGGCACTGTCGGAACTCTCCCACTGCAGCGCCTCTCCGCTCTCTTCCTGCACGGCAACCGGAATCGGGGTATCATCTTCCGGAAACACTGTATTCAAAGTCTCGGGTTGACGCTCTTCCGTGTCAGCGGTAATACGTGTTCCGGCGACCGGCATATCTCCGAGATCCAAATCCTCAATCAGTGGGTCTTCTGCCTTACCCAACAACTCATCCATTTGCTATGCTCCCTACAATACGACCTTTTTATGTACCACAGGCAGATCGAAATCCGCTTGATCTAGCGCATCCACAGCTTCTTTTGCAAGCTGAAGCACTGAATAATCATTATAAATGTCACCGAGACCGAATGTCAACTCTCCGCTCTGGACCGCCCCGAAGAGCTCCCCGGGACCGCGCTGCTTTAAATCCGCCGCGGCAATTTCAAAGCCGTCGTTGCTTCGCTGTAAAAGTCCCAAGCGCTCCGTCCCTTCCCGGCTTTTCTTTCCCTGCACAAAAATACAGTAGGATTGGTCTTTGCCCCTGCCGACGCGACCGCGCAATTGGTGTAGGGTGGCGAGACCGAAGCGCTCCGCATTCTCTATCATCATGACGGTCGCATTGGGGACATCCACGCCGACTTCTATGACGGTCGTTGCAACCAGCACCGAGATCTCACCGGCGAGAAAGCGCTCCATGATACTTTGTTTTTCCGCTTCTTTCATACGTCCGTGCAGGGCTGCGACCGTGATTTCTCCGTGAAAGCTCGCGCGAAGCGCTGTGCTGTACTCTTCCACATTTTCAAGCGCTGTC
>CAUVLB010000182.1:0-3290 GCA_963552595.1 uncultured Stomatobaculum sp.
AAGAAACAAAGCGATCCTCCAAGAAATGAATCATATAACGCTGAAAGGTCAAAACTCCGTAGCGCTGTTTGCTGTTCTCATCCTTGTCGGAAATCTCATGGTAGGAGCCGCTCATGCTGATATTGCTGCCGATAAAGTTGACCCGAAGGCTCTTGGTACCCTCACGGCTCTCTTTCTCGCCGAGCGGGAAAATTACCTTCCACTCCTCCGAAGGAACGATGCGATAGACCACATCTCCCGCATTGACATAGGCGTTCTGCCCCTTACTTCCCTGCACTTCCCCGTCCTGTTTCGCAGCACTTTGTTCAAACAGGCTTGCGCTGATATCGTCCTCGGTGAGTCCCTTGATGCTGTAGGGGTCAATATGAAACGAAATCACACCGGAAAGCGGAGAACTGACGTCGGTCAGCTCTATCCCCTGTTTTTGCATCTCTGCATCCAGATTGACCAGAAGGCTCAGAGAGGCATACGAAGAAAGCAGGGACTGGATATTGTCCTGCGCGGCATAGTTTTGAATGAATTGATCCCTGTCATAGCTTTTCCGATAGGCAGAAAGTCGATTCTTAATCTCGTGAATGCTGTCTGCATCGAGAGCGTTGTTGCCCGACAAACTGCTCTGAAGCAAAGGGGTCACATCCGTGGAAGTCAAGGCGTAAATACGGTTGCCGACGGCAGCCCGCTTGCCCTCCTGCAAATAATAGACGGGATAGCCGCTGCGCGGAGCCGTCTCCAATTGCTCGTCGCGAAGAATAATTCCGGTATAATCGGTGTTGCTGACAATCTCGCCGGGTTCGACCGTGACAATGCGCGGATGTTTCTTCATGAACGGTGCGATAATGATAAACACAAGATAAATCATACCGCACAACAGAAAAACGTGCTCCGGGCGTATGGTCCTTGCGCGCCCCTGCGTCGCCTTCTTTTGATTCTCCAAAAGCACCTCCGCTTGTGCGTAAAATAGCCTATACACAAGTACGGACAGCCCGAAAGGGCTGCCCGTAAATTATCTTATCGCCTCTTCATTTAGAGTGCGACGACAACGTCTTTCTTTGCATTCTCCGGAAGATCTGCCGCATCCATCGAAACGCTGAGCACAAACTTAACATTGTACTTCGCACCAATCTTCTCAAGTGCATCAATCACCGGAGTGATGTCGCTACCTTCCAAGTTAGCAAGCTTCAGGAAGCTGTCGAGGAACATGGTCTCCAAATCATGATCCTGCGAAATGATTCCGGAGATGAAACCGGTGAAACCGTCACTGCTCATGATGTCGAAGTCATTCACATTGATCAAGCGGATCTTATTGCTGAGCTCATACATGTGCTTTGCGCTCTTGTCAAGGTAGACAACCGTACCCTTCGCGTCCTTAACAGCCTCGTTTGCCATTTCAAGAAGTCGCTTGGTTTTTCCCTTTCCCTTGACGCCCACAATAATCTGAACCATGTTTCTACCTCCTTGTTATCTTTCTGTTATGATAATTATACGTTAGCGCCCCAAAAAGTTCAATGCACTTGTGCGCTTTTTTGGAGCAGCAGGCTGGTGTCTTGATATAAGGTATCGTGATTCGGTGATTTGAGAACAATCGAATAATATTGTCTTCCGGACTCCGAGGCGCTGAGCTGTGCAAGGCAGGCGCCTGCCGCTATCGTGGTCCCCGTCTTGGCAGCGACAAGCGAAAATCCCGTGGGTAGCTTCGCTTTTCCGACCAGATAATAATTGGTGCTGAACCATTTTTTCTGCACGGGCTGTCCGGCCGCATCCACATAGTCTGCGACATAGAGTTTTTCGCTTGCCAGCTTCCGAAACTCCGGGTACTTCATCGCTTCGTGAAGAATGAGATAGAGGTCGTAGGGCGTCGTGTAATGGTCCGGATCCGTGAGACCGTGCGAATTCGTAAAGTGAGTGCCGACCGCACCGATTTCCAATGCGCGCTCGTTCATCTTCTCGACGAAGGCCTCTTCACTGCCCGCAACACGCGTTGCGACCATGTTCGCTGCATCCGCGCCGGAACGAACCATCAGACAGTAGAGCACCTGCTCCGCCGTCAGTTTATCTCCCTGCTGAAAGCCGCCCATACTTGCGCCCGGCTCCGATACCACAATCTCGGGTCCCGCAGCCCAGAGGTCATCCATATGTATATCGGGGTCTTCCAGCGCGAGCAGACAGGTCATGATTTTCGTGGTCGATGCGGGATTCATCCGCGTGTACGCATTGCGGGACAGCAACGCCCTCCGATTGGTATCGTCTATTAAAAGGACGCCTTCCGCGCGCACATCGCTCAAATACTCACTTCCGCTCTCCGCATCCGGTACCGCGAGATCCGCGGCAAAAGGCGTCAAAACAGAACTCGGATTGGTGCTCTTTAAAAGAGCCGTCCCGTTCTCGACCGTCGCATAGCGCTTCGAAAAGCGGGCGCCGAACTCGCGATATGCCAGAGCCCCACAGAGCAAACAGAGCAACAGAAAGAGGCGAAGGAGCGGGAGACCCCGCTTTTTTCGCCTTCTTTTGCTTCTCCGCCGGCTCCCGCCATGCTCAGCGCCGGTAGTAATTTCGGAATTCAAAATCGCCACGCTCCATGGATTTGATCAACAGTTCCGCTGTCGCAAGATTGGTTGCAACCGGGATGTTATGAATATCGCAGAGTCTTAAGACATTGCTCACGTTGGGCTCATGCGGCTTCGGCTTCAGAGGATCGCGCAGGAAGATCACAAAATCCAGATCATTGTCTTCAATCTGCGCGCCGAGCTGCTGCTCTCCCCCCAGATGTCCCGCGAGATACTTGTGAACCGTTAAATTCGTGACTTCCTCAACGAGTCGTCCCGTAGTACCGGTTGCATACAACGTATGCTTCGCAAGGATTCCGCGGTAAGCGACACAAAAGTTTTGCATCAACTTCTTTTTTGCATCATGTGCAACCAATCCGATATTCATACTGCCATTTCCTCATTCTTTCTTTGAAAGATTGCTCAGCGGTAGCGTCCCCCAAAGCCGACTCTGCCGCGCGGCATATCGTCTTCGCGGACAATATCCCGCCGTTGCAGTCCGACATTGATCACTACGCCTATCTGTACGTAAAAAGCGAGCAGTGAGCTGACACCGTAGCTGATATACGGAAGCGTAAGTCCCGTGTTCGGGAAAATTCCGGTCGCCACCGCAATGTTGCTGAAGCCCTGAAACGCAATCAGCGTACCGACACCCGTGCAAATGATACGCCCTTCCATGTCACGCGCCTTTCCCGCGAGGTAAAGGCACTCGTAGACCAGAATCGCATAGAGCAAGAGCACCAGGAG
>CAUVLB010000183.1:0-3269 GCA_963552595.1 uncultured Stomatobaculum sp.
TGCGCTGATTGATGAGATTGAGATAACGGGCGAGCTCTCCTGCGATTGAGAACAGCTTGGAAGCCGGGTCGGAGTGCGTCATGCGCCCCGACCCGTTTTTTGATTGGAGGATAAACGATGCGATTGTTTCATCTCTCGGATTTGCATCTCGGAAAGCGCCTGCACGAGTACTCGCTTTTGGAGGACCAGCGAGACATCCTGGATCAAATTCTACTTGCGGTCGAACAGGAGCGGCCGGACGCCGTGCTGCTCGCAGGGGATCTCTATGATAAGACCGCCCCGAGTGCAGAGAGTGTGCAACTCCTCGATGACTTTTTGTCGGGACTCAGTGCGCGGAATTGCCCCGTGCTTGCCATCTACGGAAACCATGACTCGCCGGAGAGAACAGCCTATGGGGCGCGACTCTTTCGGGAGAAACAAATCCATGTGTCCCCGGTTTTTGACGGACACATTCATACGGTGACTCTGCGCGACGAATTCGGTGAGCTGGATTTTTATCTCCTGCCCTTTGTGAAGCCGGCGACGGTGCGGAGTTGTTTTCCGGAGGCGAAAATCGAGGATTACAACGACGCTCTGAAGCTAGTGCTTGCGCAGGCGCTTCAGGGGGCGGATCCGGCAAGGAGAAAACTGCTGCTTGCCCACCAGTTTGTGACAGGGGCCGCGCGCTCGGACTCCGAGGAGACGGCGGTCGGCGGCCTCGACAACGTGGACGCTGCGGTCTTTCAAGGCTTTGACTATGTGGCGCTCGGGCACATCCATAAACCGCAGAACATAGGGAACGAGCGCCTTCGCTATTCGGGTTCTCCGCTCAAGTATTCCTTCTCCGAAGCGGAGCAGGAAAAGGGTATCAGTCTGGTGACGCTCGGAGAAAAGCGCGCGGGCGAAGCGGCGGAGCTCTCCGTGACTCTTCTGCCGCTGCGCCCCCGCCGCGAGCTCCGCTGCCTCCGCGGGAGCTATGAGGAACTCACGGCGCGGTCTTTCTACGAAGGGCTCTCAAAGGAAGACTATTACCGCATTACGCTGACTGATGAGAGCGATGTACCGGCAGCCATGCAGCGTCTCAGAACCATCTATCACAACTTGATGGAGCTTGCGTACGACAACCGGAGAACCAAGAGCAGCGCGGAGCTCGAGCTTCGGCGCGCGGCGGATGCCCGCACACCGAAGGAGCTCTTTGCCGACTTTTTTCGCGCGCAGAACGGGCGCGAAATGAATGAGCTCGAACGGGAGCTCCTCACACAGGCACTGCTAAGGCAGGAGGTGGAAGCATGAAGCCCTTGCAACTCACACTCAGAGCATTCGGCCCCTATGCGGGGGAGACCGTCATAGACTTTGAGCGCTTCGGCGGCGCGGGGCTCTATTTGATTACCGGAGACACCGGTGCGGGTAAGACCACCCTCTTCGATGCGCTGAGCTTTGCCCTCTACGGGGAGGGGAGCGGCGCCTTCCGAAAGCCGGAAATGTTGCGCTCGAAGTACGCTTCTCCGGAGCAAAAGACAGAAGTCCTGCTGCGTTTTGAGGACAAGGGGAAATTCTATGAGGTGAGGCGCACACCGAGTTATCTTCGTCCGGCGAAGCGCGGCAAGGGCGAGACCCAGCAGCTCGCGGAGGCGGAATTATGGCTTCCGGACGGGAGCGTCAAGACTAAGGTAAAAGAGGTCAATGAAAAGCTCGAGGACATACTCGGTTTGAACCGCGAGCAGTTTTTGCAGACCGCAATGATCTCGCAGGGAGAGTTTTTGAAACTGCTGCTCGCAAGCACGGAGGAGCGTCAGAAGATCTTTCGGAAAATTTTCCACACCGAGCGCTTTGCGAGCTTACAGGAGTTCTTAAAGGCTGAGAGCAATGCCCGCGATCGGGAGTTCGAGCTGCTCGAACAAAAACGTCAGAACTGTTTTGAGCACCTGCAGCTGGAAGGTGAGGCGGAGGCGCTACGGCAGGCTGTGTTGAGGCGGGAGAGTCCGGCTGAGGAACTCCTTGCCCGCCTGCCCGCATCGCTTGCGGCGCTCGAGCTGGAAAAGAACGAGACCGCAGCACTGCGGGATGCAAAAAATGAGGAGATTTCGGAGCTCTCGGCGGCAATTGCGAGAGCCGAGGCTGCGGAACAGCGCGCGCGCCTTTTAAGAGAGAAGGAAGCCGAGCTCCTGAGGGGCAGAGCTCTGCTCACGGAAAAGCGGGAGGCGCTGGCACGCATCCGGCGGGAAATCGAGGAGAAGACGGAGCGCTTTGAACAGCTGCCGAGCTACCGGGCGCTCCTGCCGAAGTACGAGGAGTTGGCGCGCGCAAGTGATGCGCGCGCGGCGCAGGAAGTGCGCGTCAAAGAAGGCGAAAAAGCCTTACAGAGCGCTGCGGAGCGCGCACGCGCCGCAGAGGAAAAGCTCAATCAAAGCCGGGAGGAGAGCCGAGCGCTCGCCGATGCCGGTGAGGCGCTTGCGCGCTGTGAGGCAAAAGCAAGCGAGCTCAAAGAGCGCAGTCTCCTGCTCGTCTCCGTACAGCGGAAAATCAAGGACTATGCGGATTGTTTTCACGAGGGGAAACAGGCACAGGACGTATTCCTGAAAGAGCGTGAGGCCTACGAGCAGGCAGAGCAAGATTACGGAGCGGCTTATCGGCTCTTTCTCGCGGGGCAGGCAGGCTTACTCGCGGAGGAACTCGAGGCAGGCAAGGCCTGCCCGGTCTGCGGAAGCACGGAGCATCCGAAGCCCGCGGAAAAGCCGCGCGAGACCCCGGGCGAAGGGGAATTAAAGCGCCTCGAAGAGAGGCGGAAGCATTGCCAAGAGAAGGCGGAGCGCGCGGCAAAGCAGCACAGTGCCCTTAAGGAGAGACTCAGTCAGCAGAAGCAGCAGTTGAGCGAGCAGGCGAAGCGGCTCTTTCCGGAAGTCGAATTCCGGGAACTGGACCGCAGCGCAAGGGCAGAACAAGAGCGCTTACAGCGCGAGACGGCAGAGAACGAGGCGCAGCTTGCGCAGTGCGAGAAGCGGGAGGTGCGCCGCAGAGAGTTAATCGAGGCCCTGCCCAAAGCGGAGCGCGCCGTGTCTCTGCGCCTCACGGAACTTGCGGCCGCAAACGAGGTGCTTGCGGCCGCAAGGCAGAGCCTGGAAGGCTTGGTTGCCGCGGAGGCAGCGGAGCGAAAGCAGCTTCCGGCGGAGGATATCGAAGCCCTGCGGGAGAAAATACGGCTCCTCGAGAGCGAGCAGCGCCGCGTGCGTGAGAGCGAGCAGAGACTTTCCGAGGAAGCGGCTGCGGCCGAGCAGGCGCTGAGCCGTACG
>CAUVLB010000184.1:0-3241 GCA_963552595.1 uncultured Stomatobaculum sp.
AATAAGCAGTCCCATCTTGCCGTAGCGCAGGCTCAGCAGAAGGAGTACGGCACCGAGCAGCTTCTTCATACACTCGAGTTTCAAAAACCAGTCGCTGCGCCCGAGCGCCGTGACCATCTGCAGATTGCTGACGTGCAGCGGCCAGAAGGCATAGCAGAGGCAGAGGATTCTTAAATAAGGTACGGAGAAGAGCCAGTCCTCGGTGAGAAGCGTGCGGATTAGGCTCGTACCGACCGCAGCCATGCCGGCCATCATCGGGAAAATCACAAAGGCGGATAGCCGTAAGCTGCGGGAGAGAAGCTCTCTTAAGCTTTCCTTCTCGCCCTGATGTCTCGCATAAGTCGGCAGCAAAACGGACTGCATCGCGGCCGAGAGATTCGAGGTGATGAGCTTCGGAAACTGTTCCGCGCGGTTGTAGCCGCCGAGCGCCGTCTTGGAATAGTACTTTCCGATCAGAAGACCGTAGAGATTATTCCACAGCGTGTCGAGCAGGCCGGAGAGCAGTATCTTCCACCCGAAGGAGAAGAGTCGCTCCACCCGCGCAAAGGCGATGCCGCCGCGCGGCCGGAAGGAGACCGCGACAAAGAGTCCCGACATCAGTGCGACATGGTAGACCAGCTGCTGTGCCGCCATTGCAAACACGCCGTAACCGTGCTGTGCCATGACAATTGCGACCGCACCGGAGAGAATGACCGCAACCATAGTCGCCTCGAAAAGTTTGCGAAACTGCAGTTTCCGCGCCACATAGGCGGTCTGCACCGAAATCACGGCGCCGGGAAACAGCACCAGACCCATTGCCGTGAGCAGGGGCCTTAAGACCGGGGTCTCGTAATAAGCGGCAATGAAGGGCGCCGCCAGAACGAGAAGTCCGTAGACCGGCACGGAAACCGCGAGACTAATCCAAAAGACCGAACTGAAATCGGCTTCCTCCACCCGCTCCGCCTGAATCAGAGCGGTCGCAAAGCCCGACTGCACGAAGACATTGGCGAGGGTGATGAAAATCATGATCAGCCCTATGGTTCCGTACTCCGCCGGCGTCATGAGCCGCGCGAGGAGCAAGGCTACGACAAATTGGATGCCCTGCGCACCGAGGAGCTCAAGCAATTTCCAGAACAGCCCCCCTGCGACGCTCTCTTCTCTCTGTCTCATAAAAAGAGTAGTTCACCCAGTGTGCGGTGCGGCAGGTTAAAAGTAAAACCGCCGCGCAAAATGCCCACTGCCTTTCCGATTCTTGTTTTGTGTTGCAGCGCGAGGAAGTCACAGAGCGTCTTCTTTGCCTCTTCCGGAAGTTCCCTGCCGTACTGCCGCCGAAACTCCTCGGCCTGCAAAAAGAGAGCGCGATAGGCCGCTCCCGATTTTTCGTTCATCTCTTCGAGGCTCTCCCCCGAGAGCCCGAGCCGTCGCTTGATTTCCGAGAGCACGCCGCCCCTCTTTGCCCCGAGCACGTTCTCGCCGTGCTGACGATAATCATAGAGCGCGCGGTCCAGGAAGCCTATTTTCCCGAAGGCCGCTGCGACCAGCGCAATCCAATGGTCGTGCATCACGGCGTTTTCCGGCACCGGGTGTGCGACCAAAAGACGCATGAGCGCATGGTTCATAATCATGGCGCCGCCCGTCACATTGTTCTGCACGAGGAGCTGGCAGAAGCGCCGTCTCGCCGGGCTCATCTTTTGGTAGCGCACATAGGAGGGCGCGATTTCCGCCCCGTCTGCCGAGACCACGCGGAGATCGCAGTGCAGTAGCAGCGGTACTTCGCTCCCGTATCTTCGCTCCATTGCGCGCATGGCGCGGACTTCCCGCTCGAGCTTATCCCTATGCCAACAATCGTCCTGGTCCGAGAAGAGATAGTAGTCGCCGACATCGGCCGCGGAAAAGAAGGCCGGATCCCGAAGCCGCTCCAAGAAATGCCTTGCGGCGCTTCCGCTTCCACAATCGCGACGGCATGCCGTCACGCGGGCATCCCGTGCAGCCGCCGCCTCCGCAATCGCGAAGCTCCGATCCGTCGAGGCATCATCCGAAAGAAGCAGACGGAAATTCCTCTCCGTCTGCCCTTCGATCGAAGCCAGCTGCTCTTCCAGGTATGCCTCTCCCTGATAGCTGCACAGCAGAATTCGGCTCGTCATTCCGCCGCCTGCCGGTAGCGCTCCGCCTGCTCGCGGATCAGCTCGCTGTCTTCAAAATAATTGATTTTCATTGCATCCTTTACCTCGGACAAGGTTTCCGCCGCGATTTCACGCGCGCGCTCGGACCCCTTCTTCAGGATTTCATAGACCGCGGAGATATCGCGCTCGTATTCCTTTCTGCGCTTCCGAATCGGCTCGAGCTCCTCCTGCAGCACGGCATTCAGGAACTTCTTCACTTTGACATCGCCGAGACCGCCGCGCGTATAGTGCGCCTTCAGCTCGTCGAGCGAAGCGTACTCCGGCAGGTAAGCGGCAAAGTGCTCCGGGCGCGAAAAAGCCTCCAGATAGGTAAACACCGTGTTCCCCTCCAGATGACCCGGATCGCTCACACGGAGATGTTCCGGATCTGTATACATGGTCTTAATGCGCGCCGCGACCGTATCCGCATCGTCCGAGAGGTAGATGCAGTTTCCGAGGGACTTGGACATCTTTGCCTTGCCGTCCGTGCCCGGGAGACGGCGGGAAGCCGCATCGCTCGGAATCAGCGCCTCCGGCTCAACGAGCACCGGCGCATAAACCGAGTTGAACCTCCGGACAATCTCTCTCGTCTGCTCGATCATCGGCAACTGATCCTCACCGACCGGCACTGTCGTCGCCTTAAACGCCGTGATATCCGCCGCCTGGCTGATCGGATAGGTAAAGAAGCCGACCGGAATATCCGCCTCGAAATTTCTGAGCTTGATCTCGTTTTTTACCGTCGGATTTCGCTGCAGTCGCGCGACCGTGACGAGATTCGAGTAGAAGAAGGTGAGCTCGGTGAGCTCCGAAATCTGAGACTGAATGAAGAGGGTGGACTTCTCCGGGTCAAGTCCCACCGAGAGATAGTCAAGCGCCACCTCGATGATGTTCTGTCTGACCTTCTCGGGATTGTCGAAGTTGTCGGTGAGCGCCTGCGCGTCCGCAATCATGACCATGGTCCTCTTGTACTCGCCGGAATTCTGCAGCGCGACTCTTCTGCGGAGCGAACCTACATAGTGACCCACGTGCAGTCTGCCCGTCGGTCTGTCTCCGGTTAAAATAATCTTATCTGCCATTGCTATCTCCCCATCTCTTTTTCG
>CAUVLB010000185.1:0-3240 GCA_963552595.1 uncultured Stomatobaculum sp.
TATGAGAACGGAGAGCTTTTTGAGGGCGTGGCAGCCCTCTCCGTCCCGATTTACTCGAGCAAGGATAATCATCTCTTTGCTAGCCTGAGCCTCACCGGAATGAGCGTCACAATTGCGCGCCGCAAAAAAGAAATTTATCCGAAACTCGCCGAAGTTGCCCGCCGTCTGCAACAGACCATCAACTTCTGAACTGTCCCCGCCCCCTCCTCGCAACAGGCAGTTTCCGCTTGCTGTGATTTCCGCCTGTTGTTTCCACGCAAAAAAGCGGAAGGCTTTGTCTCCAAAGCCTTCCGCTTTTTTCATCATCGGGGTGACAGGATTCGAACCTGCGACATCCTGCTCCCAAAGCAGGCGCCCTACCGGGCTGGGCTACACCCCGCACGACGTCTACTATACTGTATTCTGAAGTGAAAGTAAATCGAAATTCCCGCTCCCCGGCGCTCAGCGCTCCTCCGCAGAGAGAACTTCACGCAACTTCTCCTGCATCTGCCGCAATGCCTTGCCGCGGTGGCTGATTGCGTTTTTCTCGTGCTCACTGAGCTCTGCCGAGCACTTTCCGTACTCCGGCAAATAGAGTATGGGGTCATAGCCGAAGCCGTTTTGCCCCGCGGGTGCCTTTGCAATCCGGCCCTCCATATGTGCTTCGCAGAGAAGCCGGGTGCCGTCCGGGAGTATGCAGGCAATGGCCGCCGTAAAGCGGGCGCTCCGCGCCTCTCCCTCGACGCCCTCGAGGCGGCGAATCAGCTCCGCATTCTTCTCTTCATAGGAGGTATCGCGTCCCAGCCAGCGCGCCGAGTAGACCCCGGGTTCGCCGTTCAGGTAATCGACACAGAGGCCTGAGTCATCCGACATCACAATGGCGTCGGGGCGCAGCGTATGCACGGCCTCCGCCTTGATGAAGGCATTTTCGGCAAAGCTCTTTCCGTTCTCCTCCGGATCCGAGTTAAGCCCCGCCTCTTTGAGCGAGTACAGTCTCACCGGGAGCTCTCCGAAAATCTCGCGAATCTCCCGCATTTTATTCTCGTTTCCCGTCGCAAAGATGATGTCCCGCATTTCACTCCCCCTGCTTCTCTGTTCGCTTTTCGCGCTTTGGCGGCTTCTTCCCGAGGAACTGGTAGAAGTAAGTCTTCATCATACCGTTGTAGATCTTCCGGTTCTTATCCGCCTTTCTGCCGATGCACTTCTCCGCATCCGGGAAAGCTGAAATCAGATAGAGCGACCAGTCCTGCAGGGCGCGGAAGCGCTCGCCGAGGGTGCGGTAGAGCGCCGCAACCTCCTCTGACTCGCCGCTCTCGCCCATAAGGCGCGCGCCGTAGGGCGGGTTTGTCACGATGAAGCCGTACTTCTTCGCGTGGCTGAACTGCGCCACATCCCTCTCCTGAAAATGAATCAGCTCGCTGACACCAGCCTGCTCGGCATTGATCTTGGCGCGGCGTATCACACTGCCGTCAATGTCAAAGCCCTGGAGATCGGTCTCCGGCTTCGGAATGAGCAAATCCTGCGCCTCGTCAAAGCTGTTGTACCAGATTTTCTTCGGAATCAAATGCTCCCAGTTCTGGCTTAAGAATTCGCGATTCATGCCGGGCGCCATGTTGGAGGCCATCATCGCCGCCTCAATTAAGAAGGTACCGCTTCCGCAGAAGGGGTCCGCGAGGATGCGATCCGCATGCCAGGGCGTCAGAAGAAGGAGTGCCGCCGCGAGCGTCTCGGTAATCGGGGCGCGCGCTGTCTCCGTGCGATAGCCGCGCTTATGCAGGGAGACGCCGCTCGTATCCAATGCGACGGTCACAATGTCCTTCTGGATGCTCACGCGGAAGGGATAGCTCTCCCCTGTCTCGAGGAAGGGCACAGCGCCGTACTGCTTCTCCATGGAACGCACCATGGCCTTCTTCATGACAGACTGAATGTCCGAGGGCGAAAAGAGCTTTGAGTCCACCGAAGTAGCCTTCGCGACCCAGAAGCGCCCGTCTCGCGGAATCAGCTCGCCGAAGGGCAGAGCCAGGGTGCCTTGAAATAGCTCCTCATAGCTGGTCGCACGAAAACGTCCCAGCTCGAGGAGCACGCGCTCCGCGGTTCTGAGCCAGAGATTGGCTCTCGCGATTGCCTCCGCGTCGCCGAGAAAGCTCACTCTGCCGTTATCCACCGCCGTAATATCGTAACCAAGATCCGTAATTTCCCGCTTCAATACCGCCTCTAAGCCGAAATGGCAGGGCGCCGTCAATGTAAATGTATTCTTCATAGGGAGAGTGTACGCGAAAACGAAGAGCACTGCAAGCCGAACCCCAAAAAATGTCTCCCTTACGCCTTCTTGGGCCTTTCGGTACGCATACCGCAATTGGGCTTCTTCCGAAAGATCACGACAAAAAAGACCCGTCAGCTTAAGCTGACGGGTCTCTGAAATTACATGATTTCCGCTCAGTCACCGAGCAGGTTGCGGATTGCAAGCGGCTCTGCGTAATCCCAAGCCGTAATCTGCACACCCTCATTCTTACCTCTCGCGTGAATCGCCTTGCCGTCTCCGACATAGATTGCGATGTGGTTTACCTTGCCGTCGCGCGGCTGGCCGTCATAAGCGATGATATCGCCCGGGCGCATCTGGTCTGCGCTGACTGCGACACCCTGCGTCGCCTGGGATGCCGAATAGTGATCTAAATCAAGGCCCGCCTGCTCTCGCATGACAACCAGGATAAGACCCGAGCAGTCAATACCGTTCTTCGGATCGACACCGCCGAACACATAGCGGCTGCCCTCCAGGCTCTTCGCATAGTTGACGATGGACTTTCTGAGTTTGCTGACCTGGCTCCAGTCGGTGACGCTTCTGCCTGCGCCGCCGCTCTTTGCCTGTGCGGTCACGGGGTCGGAGCTGTTGCCGCTGAGCTTCGCCTGGATTTTGCCGTTCGGGCCTGCGCTGTCATTGGACTTCTGCTGCTTCGCCGTCTCGGACTTCTCGGAAGCTCCCTTGCGGATTACCGCAGCGCTGGCATTCTGAAGGCTCTCGGTCTTCTCCTCGCCGCTCGGCTCTCCGACCGACTTTGCCGGCTTCATATCACCGACGACCGCAGACTCAACAATGCCCTGCCCTCTGCTATTGGACGCCTCCGCTTCCTCTACGTGAAGCTCGGGCACAATTCCGTTTACCTCGGCACTTTCATTGCTGAGCGCCTCAACCATAACTGCGTCGTCCTTCGCAGCGAATGCCGGTACACTCACTGCGACAGACACGCAGAGTGCCAATGCCGC
>CAUVLB010000186.1:0-3240 GCA_963552595.1 uncultured Stomatobaculum sp.
GACACTGCTTTGCTCTGACATAGCCCTGTGCCGCCTGCACTTTCACACTGTCGCCGCTTTTCACCGCTTCCGCTTTCCCCCCGGTGTAACTTTACTCTGCCGCTGCTTACTCCCTGACGCAGCTTTTTACCACCTCTGCTTTCGTCCATCCGCAGCCTTGCGCCGCCTCCGTGTTCTCCCTTGGTGTAGCTTTGCTCTACCTACACTTTCGCACTAGCACTGCTTTGCTCTGACGCAGCCTTGCGCCGCCCACACTTTCACACTGTCGCTGCTTTTCACCGCTTCCGTGTTCTCCTGCCGCCTGCCTTTCATCGCGTATTCTCATTTTTCCCTTGTCACTGACTTTGCGACGATATCCCGCCCGATTTTCCGCCTTTGCGATGACAGATCAATATTTTTATTTATTTTTCAAAAAACATCGAACCTTTTTCTTCTTTTTACCGTCCTTAATACTGTAAGACGAAAGGAGAGCTCATGAAGTCCTTGGAAGTACTCTGCGCTTCGTTGCGGGAACAGTTGTCTGAGACGCTTTGCACTATGCCCGATCTGAGCGATGACGCGCTCTTTGATGTAATTGATGACAGACTCGCAAGCCTCGCCTCCGAGCGTCTGCTCTCTGTCGCAGAGCGTCTGTCCCTCCGCAGCTCTCTTTTCAATTCCTTTCGCAGGCTGGACATACTCCAGGAACTTCTCGACCGAAACGATGTCACGGAAATCATGGTGAACGGCAAGGACCGGATTTTCATTGAGCGGCGCGGCAAGATAGAGCGCTGTGATCTCAGTTTTTCGAGCGAGGAGCAGTTGGAGGACTTGATTCAGCGCATTGTGAGCCGCGTAAACCGCAGCGTCAATGTCTCAACGCCCATTGCGGATGCGCGTCTCCCCGACGGCAGTCGTGTCCACGTTGTACTGCCGCCGATCTCCCTCGGCGGTCCCGCTGTCACCATACGCAAATTTCCGGAGCCCATCACCATGGAACGCCTGATCGGCTACGGGACACTGACCGCGGAGGCCGCCGCCTTTCTCAAAAAGACCGTTGCCGCAGGCTACAACATCTTTATCAGCGGCGGCACCAATTCCGGTAAAACGACCTTTCTGAATGCGCTCTCCGCCTTCATCCCGGCCTCGGAGCGCGTGATCACCATAGAGGATTCCGCAGAACTGCAACTCCTTCACATCGAAAATCTGGTGCGCCTCGAAACGAGAAATCGCACAGCGGAAGGCGAGGGACAGGTGCGCATTTCGGATCTGATACGCGCAAGCCTGCGCATGAATCCGGATCGCATCATTGTCGGCGAGGTGCGCGGCGCCGAAGCGCTTGACATGTTGCAGGCCATGAACACCGGCCACGACGGTTCCCTTTCAACCGGGCATGCGAATTCCGCAGCCGATATGCTGACGCGGCTCGAAACCATGGCCCTCGGCGGTGCCAATCTTCCGCTGGAAGCCGTTCAACGCCAGATTTCCGGTGCCTTGGATCTCATCGTCCACCTCGGCAGGCTGCGCGACCGAAGTCGCCGCGTCCTGTCCATCTCAGAAATCGGAGGTGTCAGTCATGGGGAAATTCAAGTTCACGAACTCTTTGCCTTTCGGGAGGAAGCCGCCCAAAGCGGCGACAGATGCAGCGGCTGCCTTGTCTCCGTCGGCAGTCTCAAAAACCGTGGCAAGCTCGAGGCAGCCGGTCTCAAACTATGAGCGCTACCGCCTCTCCCCCTCGGAGTACTTAAAGCTCCTGCTGCGCGCCGTCCTCGCCGCGGCTCTTTTCTCCTTCGTCTTTTACCGCAGTCTCTTCTGCTTTCTGCTCCTTCTCCCCCTCACACTTCTCTTTCCCTTTACTCGGCGAAAATCCCTGATTGCCGCCAGAAAACGCAAGCTCTTGCTTGCCTTTCGAGAGGCACTCTCCCTGATTGCCGCCTCTTTGAGCGCAGGTTACTCCCTCGAAAACGCCTTCCGCGAGAGCCTGGTCGAGCTACAGCTACTCTACGGCCCGGCATCTCTCATCGTCCGCGAATTTTCCTATCTGCTCCGCCGGCTTGAGATGAATATCCCCCCGGAGCAGGCGGTCGATGACTTTGCCCGTCGCTCCGGCTTAGACGACATCAAGACCTTTGCCCGGGTACTCCGCATTGCGCGAAAATCCGGCGGGGATCTTCCCGGCATCCTTCGGCGCACCAGCGAGGTAATCGGCGACCGCATTCAAATCAAAGAGGAAATTCTCACGCTCACGGCGGCAAGGCGCTTTGAGCAGCGCGTCATGAACGTGATTCCGCTCTTCATGATTCTCTATGTGGACTTCTCATCGCCCGGCTTCTTTCGAGTTATGTACGAGACCTTCATGGGGCGTATCGTCATGACGCTCTGCCTCGCAACCTATCTCTTCGCGCTCTGGCTCTCGCAGCGCATCGCTTCCGTTTCCCTCTAGGAGCCGTCATGAAAAAACGACTGCTTTTCTTCCTTTCGCGCTATCGCGCACCCTGTCTCTGCCTCCTGTCCGGCCTTCTGCTATCCCTCTTTGCGGCACAGCACGAAGGCCGTCTTTTCTCTCCCGATACTCCCCCGACGCTCCCGCGCGGAAACTACGGCGCGGAGGATGCCCGCTATACCCTTGTGGTTGAGGGGCTCTCCGACGAAGAAACCGAACTCCTGCTTCCGGTCCGCGCGCGGCGCTATAGCGAGGAGGAACTCACGCAAGCCGCTGAGGCCTGCATGGAAAAACTCCCCCTCGCCGTCTTAAACGGCAACGCCTCGCTTTCGGAAATCCGCACAAAGCTGAATCTACCGCAGTTTTTCCCGGACGAAGGGCTTTCGGCAAGCTATCTCTCCTCGAACCCCTCTATCCTGGACAGCTACGGGAATGTCCACAATGCGAAGCTCACGGAGGCTGTGGACTTAAACCTCAGTGTGAGACTCCGAGATGCTCCGGATCGTGAGGGGCTCTTATTTGTCCTACCGCTCACCGTCCTGCCGCCTGCGCAAAGCGCGGAGGATGCCCTGCGTCAGGACTTCCTCTCCTATCTCGAAAACGAGGACGCGCGGCAGCTTCATGCTTCTTCTCTCAGCTTGCCGACGGAATACCGGGGAAAAGCGCTCCGCTACCGCGAGAAGAAAAGGCAGGAGTCGCGACTCTTTCTCCTGCTCGGCGCTGTCTCGGCGCTTCTTTTCGTCCTGAAAGAGCGGCAGGATCGCGCGGACAAAGCGGCCGCTCGAAGAGAGCAGCTGCTCCTCGACTACCCGGAGCTC
>CAUVLB010000187.1:0-3211 GCA_963552595.1 uncultured Stomatobaculum sp.
CAATGATTCCAAATTCTCTCTCTCATACTGTCCTCCTAAGGTCTCTCGGGTGCTTCTGAAACAGCCCCTTTTCTCCTGTCACGCAAGCTTGTATATTGCGCATATATCTTAACCCAATTTTAATTTTTACCATATATATATGCAAGTGTCCAGTAGAGAGTGTACTGAAAATGTCAAAAAGAGGCGTTGCATATGCAACGCCTCTTTCGAGACAAAACAAAACGTGATTTACTTCGCCTTTTTCCGTCTGCGCTTATCTTCCGTCAGCAGCGCATAGGCTGCGAGTGTCAGAGCCGCAAGCTTTGGGAGCGGATTCGCAATGGGCGCTTCTCCCGTCTTCGGGAGCTTGCCGCGCTTACTGCGCTCCGTGCTTCCGGTCACGGAAGTGCCCTTCTTACGGCTGTCCGGGGAGATGGCCTCGCCTGTCGGCGTCTTCTTCTCCTCCGCCCGCTGCTGCGGAACCGGCTCACTGAGCTCAACCGGCGGAATCACATTGTCCGCAATGCCCGTATTTGTCGGGGTGGTCGGGTTGATCGGATTCGGGGAAGTGTTCGTGTTCGGCTTCACGTTGCCGCGTCCGCCGGAGGAACTGCCTCCGCCGCCGTTTCCGCCACCACCGCCGCCGCTGCCGCCGGAATTGTCTCCGCTCGACTTGTACTCGTACATTGCGACGAGGGTGATGTCATCGTAAACCGGGGTGCTGAAGTCATAGGGCTGACCGTTTAAGTACCAACCGATAAACTTGCTCTCGGTTCTCAGCATATTCTTCCTTGGATCCGTGCCGCGACCGCCCTCTCTCACCGACTGCGAGGGTACTGTGACCCAAGAGCCGTTTCCGTCAAAGGTGATCGTGTAGTCCGGCGTGGTGAAGCGGTTCACAAAGTTCGCATCCGAAACGGGATTTCCGTTCTTCTGCGCACTCGTCACCACATTCAGGTTTGCACCGTTCTGCGTCACGATATAGGTGAGCGTCACCTCATCCGGATCGAAGCTGAAGCCCTTTCTGCCCTCCGGGAGCTCCGCAATCCGGTACACGTAGGTACCCGGGAAACGGAAGCTGATATCACCGAAGTTGCCCCGGCCTGCGCCGTCTACCGTGATGCGATCTGTGTTGCCCTGCGCTGTCGCCGGCATCGGAATTGCCGCCTGCGCAGCTGCCGCCGTCGTGCTGACCGCGCTCAGCTCAAAGCTGAACTGACCCGCATTGTGCGGCGTATCGCCGGTAATCTGCTTTCTGACAGTCGGCACCGACACGAGCGCCGGGGTGACCGGTGTCCAGATTGCATAGAGTTTTACGGTTTCACCATCCGTCTGCGTGAGGTTCGAAACATTCTGTCCGTCGCCAAACGCAGGCGTCGCAGCATCCGGCGTTCTGCCCCAACCGCCGAAGACAAAGCCCGGACGGCTGTAAAGATTGCTGCTCAGCGGCTTGGTCTCTCCGCCGTTAAAGTGCTGGTTCGACATGTTGCCTGTGACAAAGGAGCCGTTCTGCTCAAACTGCACGTTGTACTGCATCCGACGATAAACCGCATGCACGGTTAAATCTCCGGTCATCGGCTCGTCAAAGCGATACGGCGTGCCGTCCGGCTTCTCCCAGTGATCGAAGACGTGATCCGTCTTATTATCCGGATGCTGCGGCTCAACCGGCGTAGCGCCATGCGGAATTTGGTTGTCCGTTGTGATGATGCGGCTCTGATGTCCCGGGTTTGCATCCGGTGCATCAATGACCGTAATCGTATAGCGATTGGTGTCCCAAATTGCCGTGAGCAGGGTATCTGCCGTCACCGGGTCGCCGAAGTTGTACGGCGTGCCGTCCGGCTTTGCCCAGTGGAGGAAGTGCTCTCCCGTCTTATTGCCCGCGGGACTGCTCGTTCCTGCCGCATTGCTCGGTGCAAGCGCAGGATCGCCGTAACGCACCAACTGGGTGCTCGGTGTATTCGATCCGCCGTTCGGGTTAAAGCTCACTTGGAAGCGCGGCAAACGGTAGTCATTGGTGAAATCGAGGTCTCCGCTCAGCGTTGTCGCTGTGCCGCCGTCCTTCTTCACTGTCACGTTGGCGTTCATGTTGACACCCGCCTGGCTCACGCGAACCGTGAGCTCATAGACCGCCGGGTCGTAGCTGTAGCCGGCAGCCGTGCCCGCGATCTCCGTGAGGCGATAGATGTAATCGCCCTCGTAGACGAAGGACATGGGGCCGAAGTTCGCATTGCCCGCACCGTTGATGCTGATTTCCGTCTCCTGCGCACCCACCGTGCCGTTCGGCATCGGCAGTGCGGTGACTCCCGCTGCCGTGGTGCTGACAGCGCTCAACTTGAAGCGGAAGCCCTCCGTATTCAACGGGGAGGTCTCGCCCGTTCCGAGTGCGAGGCCTATTTCTCCGCTCAGATTCTTCTGTACGCCGAGGTCTAACTGATACGGTGTGACCGGAGTCCAAACTGCATAGAGATGCACGGTGTCGCCGTCCACCTGCGTGAGGTTGGTGACTGACTGCCGATCCGTGTACCGCGTGCCGCTGCCGTCCGGACGCTCCGCCCAACCACTGAACGCATAGCCTGGTCTCGTGTAACTGTTCTGCGTGAGCGGCGCCGCAAGATCATAGGTATGTTGCGAATCCGCGACCGTTCCGCTCACATTGCTGCCGTTCGCCTCATACTTCACCGTGTAGTGGTTCGGGGCGTAACCGGCGTGAATTGTCTGATTCTCCGTCACCGGAGTGCCGAAGGTGTACGGCGTATTGCTGCTCGTCTTCCAGCCGTCAAAGTGATAGCCGGGCTTGTTGTTCGGACGATTCGGCTCGGTCGCCGGATCTCCGTGCGGCACGCGCTGCGTCGAAATATTCTGATTCGGCGTCGTTGCATCCGGCCCGTCGTTTACCGTAACCGTGTAGCCGTTCCGCTCCCAAACCGCCTGTAAATTCACGTCTCTCGTAATCGGATCTCCGAAGTTGAAGATCTGACCGGTCTGCGTGTCGATCCAGTGCTTGAAGTGGAAGCCGACCCTATCTCCCGCCGGAGAACCTGTCCCCGCAGCATTGCCGGGCTGTGTCGCAAAATGACCGTACTTGATGTTGCTCTCGGTCGGCGGCGTTGCACTGCCAAGGTTCGAGTCATAGCTTACGCGGTATCTCGGCAGCTGATAGTCGTTCGTAAAGTCTGCCGTGCCGTTAAACGGCTGATAAGCGCCGCTGCCGCTCTTCTTCTCCGCCGAGACG
>CAUVLB010000188.1:0-3210 GCA_963552595.1 uncultured Stomatobaculum sp.
TTCAAAGTACAGCGCGCGGTACTGCTTCTGGAACGCGAGTTTCTCGACAAAGAGGAGCTTCCCGCCGTCTTCCTGAATAAGCACTCCCACGTGACCCGGGAAGAGGATGTTCTCCTCCGGGGTAATCTTGGAGTGCAGCCAGACGGTCACAAGGCTTGCCTTGCCGTCCGCAAAGGAGATTCCTCTCTCCTTCCACGCCTTCTGAACCTGCTTCACCTGCTCTGCGACATCCTTCGTATCCGCCGCCGGAACCTCGGCAAAGAGGCGCGCAAAAGCATCGTTTTGGCTGCTGTCCCAGAGCGTCTCCGGCGCTTTCTGAAGGGCCTCCATATCAAAGGCCAGGTTCTCCTTCTCGGAAAGCCCGTCCCCGCTTCCGCCATCTACCTTGACCAGCGAATTGCCGAGCATGAAGGCCGTGATGCGGCAGTTGGTGCCCACAAAATCCGGATACGCCTTTTCCCAGCGATCCGCCATGTCGTCCTCGGTCGTCGCATCGCCGACCGCTGTCTGAAAGCGCTCTACTTCGCGCTGAAATTCCTGAATATCGGACTCCGGAATGCCCGCCTTGGCAAGCGCGGCACTGACTTCCTCCTGTCCGCTCTTCTCCGACAAATTGATTTCAACCGGTTCGCTCACGCTCGCACTCTGCTTCGCGCCGCCGCAGGCCATGAGGCTTAAGCCCATGAGCGCCGCGACCGCAAAGCGGAGTGCCTTCTTCCCCGCGCGCATTACGCCTGATGTGCTGCGATGATCTCTTTGATCTTCGCGATCAAGGTATTCACTTCGATGCCGGAAGTCTCGGAGACCTGACCGAGATTCACCTGGCTGACCACGACTTTCGCAATCGGATTGTTGAGCGCCGCGAACTTGTCGCTGTACTTGACGAGCTCGTCCTTTAAGAACGGGTACTGCTTAAAGAGCTCCCCGAGCTTTGTCAGATTGGTAATATCCATGATTTTCTCCCTTCCGAGGCGCTTTTCCGCCTCCCTAACGCATTTCACATGAGTGTGGCAGAACCGAAGTTCCTACCGCTATAGTATAGCAACCTACTCCACTGATTTCTATGTCTTTTCTATGAATTCGCCGTGTCCGCCGCTCAGCGCGATGGGTGCTCCACCGAGTCGACAATCAGGGCAACCATCAGCACACGGAGCACATTGCGCGCATCCGACACATCGATTGCATAGGTATCGCGCACTTTGAGGTAGGCCTTGGATATATTCGCAATCTCTCTGCCCTCCGTGTCCGTCACTTGGTACTCGTGGGCAAGAAAGTCCCCGTGTACTGTCCAGCCGGACTGCTCCAATTCGTAGCGCGGGCGGAACAGCGTTATCTTCTTGACCATACAGTCAATCTTCTCGCCGTTCTCATAAAAATTGTAGTGCGGCATCAGGTGAAACATCTCGAATTTCGTATGTGCGATTTCCTCTCCCGCTGCGTTCCGTATGCGAAGCTCCGGCGTAAGCGCAAACTTTCCGTTGACCTGAAAAAGCTTCTGTCCCGCCTCGTCGCAGATATCATAGTGATCCAAAATCGACAAAAGGCGCTGGCGCATCAAAATTCTCATTTCTGTTCTCCTTTGGCACTCTGATGGCACTCCGAAAAATAACTGTCTCGGTGCTTTCAAGTATAGCGCGTTTCCACGGGCTTGCCCAGTTGAAGAGGATACGAAACACTGACTTGTCAAAAGAGCGGAACGTTCTCTGCGCTCTTCCGATGCTGCGCTGTTTTGCCACTACACTTTCCCGTTTCCTCACTATTTCTTCCGCGACTTCAGAGAACAGAGGAATCGCTTCCCCATACCTCTTCCGCAATTTCTTTGACGAGGCGAAGCTTTGCAAACTGCTCTTCCTCCGTCAACTTGTTTCCGATTTCGCAGGAAGCAAAGCCGCACTGCGGGCTTAAGTAAAGGTCGCAAAGCGGTACATACTGCGAAGCCTCATAGATGCGACGCTTTATGAGTTCCTTCGACTCAAACTCCGGGCGCTTGCTCGTGATGAGGCCGAGCACTACCTTCTTGCCGCGCGGTATCTGCTTTAAGCTCGTAAAGTTGCCGGAGCGCTTGTCATCGTACTCCAGATAAAAGCTTTCCACCTTTTCCTGTGCAAAGACATAGGGTGCCACCTTGTCGTAGGGGCCGCTGCTCGCATAGGTCGAGTGGTAGTTGCCGCGGCAGATGTGGGTGTTCACGACCAAATCCTCCGGCAAATTCTCGAGGGAGAGGTTATTGACCTTCAGATAGCGCTCCGCCTCCTTTTCAAGGGTTGCGCCGTCGCCTTCGCGCATCTTCCAGTAGCCCTCCTCATCCACAATCATACCCCAGGTGCAGTCGTCAAGCTGAATGTTCCGGCAGCCCGCCGCGTAGAGGTCCAGATAGACTCTGCGGTAAGCCGCCGCGAGATCGCGGAGCAACTCCTCGTCGTCCGGATAAAACTCACGGGTAATCCGCGCATTGTCCTCGCGGAAGAGCTCGGCGAGAGTCTGCGCCGGAGCGGGCAGGGTCTGCTTTGCAATCGTGTTCTCGTCCTCAAACTGCTTCACGAAGAGAAAGTCCTGTACGATCGGATGGTTCTCGCCGCTGATTTTTCCCGTCATGCGGCAGGAACCGTGCGTGGTCTCCTCCCCCTTAAAATAATAGCCGTGATCCAGCTCGATCTCCTCGATGCCGTTGAGTCCCCACATGAAATCGAGGTGCCAATAACTCCGGCGGAACTCGCCGTCCGTAATCACATGGTAACCGAGCGCCTTCTGCTTCTCGATTAAATCCGTAATGCAGGCATCCTCCACCTTGCGGAGTTCCTCACGGGAAATCTTCTTTGCGTTCCAATCGGCTCTTGCCTCTTTTAATACCTCCGGGCGCAGAAAGCTCCCGACATAATCATAGCGAAACGGTGTTTCGAATCTGCTCATTTTGAATCCTCCTTGCGTAACTCTGATGCGCTTTATTCTAATCGCTTGCCGTCTCGCTGGAAAATATTTATAATATCTGAAAATCCATAGTTTCATTTTATTAAATGAGGTATCACCATGACGCTACGCCAGCTTCGTTACGTTGATGTCATTGCCAAGCGCGGCTCCCTGACCGCCGCAGCCGAGGTTCTCTTTGTGACCCAGCCTTCTCTGACCGCCGCACTCCGCGAACTTGAGCAGGAACTGGGCATCACCCTCTTTTTGCGCTCCCGGAAGGGCCTCACCCTGACGGCCGCGGGC
>CAUVLB010000189.1:0-3197 GCA_963552595.1 uncultured Stomatobaculum sp.
ACTACAGAAGCGAAAGTATAGGCTTTCCTATAGTCCAACCGTTGGGAAAGTTGTAGTTGATTTAGCTTCTGGAATCATCATACAAGGAGTATATGAAAAGATTTGTGACATGGACCCTTGCGCTGACCCTTGCGCTTCCACTCGTTGCCTGCGGCGGCAAAAAAGCGGAGACGAAGAGCGAGACCGTAGCGACAAGCGAGACTGTAGCGGCGAGCGAGACGAGCGGCGAGGCAGAAAAGCCCTTTACCATTCAGCCCTTCCAGGCCGTCGACAAGCAGGATTACGGCATCCGCGTCGATGGGTATATGATGGACCCGAACGACAATGGATTTATTTCCTTCAGGTTGCAGAACAAAAGCGAGACGGTATCGTATCGCTTCCTCTTGGATTCCTTCACCGGAGACGGCATCCGCCTCTACGGCCCTATCAATCAGGTCGTGGAGCCGGGGCAGGAGGTTCCGGTACAGCTCCAGGTCCGGGCGAACCCGAACTATAAGCTTCAGGATTTCGGCGACCTCGAGTTCCGCTTCCTGGTTCAGGATTCGAAGCTCTCGGTCTATACGCCGGAAAAGGATGATGTGTTCCACATCTACCCGAACGGAGAAAACAGCAAGGTTCACTATACTTGGAAGGAAAAGGAGGGCGATAAGCTCCTCGATGAGAACGCGTACTTCAAGGCGACAAACACCGGTGTCACGAAGGACAAGTACGGCAATTACATCTTGAACCTCTATCTCGAGAACCGTTCCGATAAGCTGATTACCCTGTATATCCAGGGCGGCGCAGTCAACGGCATCCCGATTGAAATGAATAACTTCCATGTTGTGGGGGCGGGACAGTCCGCGTTTGTCCCGATTTTCTGGGATCATTCCTACGTTGAGGACACGAAGGTCGAGGCGATTCAGAATCTGAGCTTCAACCTCTTTGTGGATGAGGGGAATACCTTCGTGATGTCGGAGCATCCGGCGCTCGAAAAGGCCTATACCGTGGAACCGTAAACCGTAAGGCAGTCCCGAGGGGCTGCCTTTTTTGTCGCAGTGAGCATATTTTGAATAAAACGACGGATATCATGCGAAACAATCGCGATAATATTGTAAAGCTTGACGGGGCGTGCTATGCTTTCCCGGTGAGCGCGTAAACCTTACAGAACGGAGGAGACAGATGAAAAAGCGCACAGTATTTGCACTGGCATGTATGTTGGCACTTTCTGTGTCGGGCTGCGGCGGCAAGAAGGCGGACGCAAAGAGCGCAGAGACCACTGCGCTTACAGAGAGCGCAGAAACCACGCTGACCGCGGGGAGTGGGGCTGAGATTGAGAAGCAGGAAAAAGGGGAGAAACCCGCGTTTCAGATCACCCCGTTTCAGGCAGTGGACAAGGAAGACTACGGCGTCAAAATCGTCAATTACGGAAATGTCGGCGAGGACCAGGAATACCTGCAGCTCACGCTGCAGAATAAGAGTGCGGACAAGAGCTATGTCTTTGTGCTAAAGAACCTGGAGGGCGACGGCATTGTGCTCAGAACGAGCGGAATCAGCGAGACCGTTGAGCCCGGACAGGAAAAGCAGGTCAATCTGATCTTCCAAAAGAATAGCACCTACAGCTTACAGAGTTTCGGTGATTTGACCTTCCGCTTTGCGATTGTGGATAGCAATGCGAAGAATCAGAAGGGGGAGACCGATGTGTTCCACATTTATCCCTACGGCGAGAACAAGGAAGTGAACTATGTTTTCGCGCCGAATGACAGCTACAAGCAGCTTGATGACAATGAGATTTTTGAAGCAGTCGTGACAGAGTGCAAGCAGGACCAATTCGGAGATGAGAATGTGTTTTTCTATCTCCGGAATAAGACAAACAAGCGGCTCTATATCAACAGCGATAAGGGCAGCGTGAACGGAGAGACGCGTAGCACAACGCGCTACTTTGAGGTGGGTCCGGGACAGTCCCTGTTCGGGTTTATCACGTATCAGGATCTCACGATCCCGGAGGCGGAGATCAAGGAACTGCAGTTCAACCTGCGGGTGCAGGATGTTGACAATCTGGTGAACGGGCCGCTCCTTGATAAGAGCTATACCATCACACCGTAAACAAGAAAGCAGCAAAAGAGCAGCCGGAGGACGGTTGCTTTTTTGTTGGGAGAAATATCAAATAGTAGTTTCCCAACCAGTGAGACTATATCGACAATGACATAGTCTTAGGTGGATGTTCTCTTCAGTGACCTATTGTCACATTGATGGCTCAGGCGGAGCTGACTTCGGCTTGTTTTTGCTGCCCAGCGGTCTGCCGCGTTTACGCTTTACCGGCTGCTCCGCCTGATCGGATAATGCTTCGGTCTTCGGACGATTCTTGCTTCCTCTGGGCCTGCCGGGTTTCTTCTTCGGCGGTTCTTCCGGCTTCGGAATGAGGTCCAGCTTTTGGAGGATCTCCAGGTGAGAAGGATTCCTCCGTACAAGCTGCCAGTTTTCGCTTCCGACACGCGCTTTCTTCGCCCGGATTAGCACGGAGAAGATCTTTCTGTAGGTGTACTCCTCAAGAAGACCTGCCTTGTCAAAGGCATCGATCAGGCGAAAGGTCAGGAGCGTTGAAAGGAAATTACAAAACTCACTGCCGATCACAGAGTAGTCGTCCTGCACGCGGGTCTCATCGAATTCACAGGCGGATTTGTAATACCGCATGACGAGCTCGATCTCCCAGCGCTTGTCATAAGCTTTGCAGGCAATCTCCGGAGGAAGATCCAGATCACACTCTAGTACGATCGTGCCGAAAGTCTTCTGTTTCTCCCTGAGGGTCTCAAGGCTGTAGGTCTTTTCCTTCTTTGCCCGGCGTAGCCAGTCACTTTCTTCTTTGGCGGCCTTGGCACTGCTCCGGTAGGAATAGAGCCATTTGTCGATGCCAACGCACTTCTCCTTGCGGTAAGTGATGCCTTCATAGCCGGGCAGGATCGCCGTGAAGTCCAGCATGAAGTGCCGCGCAATCAGCTTGGAGTTACGCTTTATCGGGTTAAGGTAATGCAGATCCGGATGGCTTTCAAACTCCTCGTGAGCTGCGGATTCCGGGAAACCTTTATCACCGACAATGATTCCTTTGGTGATCTGGTTCTCTTTGATGAAGGCTTCATAGGAAGTGGCATCCAGCATATTTCCGGGAAAGCACTTGGAGCAGACCGGCTCCATCGCTTCCAGATCGAACGCGAAGAGAA
>CAUVLB010000190.1:0-3151 GCA_963552595.1 uncultured Stomatobaculum sp.
AGCAGAAGCAGAACTCGTAACAGAGAGAAAAGGCAGTGGCCGTAAGGTCGCTGCCTTTTTCCTATCTTTGCTGTCTTATCATCAAAATTGTGTTGTTCACCCCTTTTCCTTGAGCCTCGCCTCTATCGCCTCGTTCACAATGCGGAGCGCCTGAATCCGCGCAAAGTATTTGTCGTTTCCGGCGAGTATGTGCCAGGGCGCTGTCTCGGTCGAGGTGTAGCGGAGCATATCGTTCACCGCGGTCTCGTAGAGCTCCCACTTTTCGCGGTTTCGCCAATCCTCGGCGGTGATTTTCCACTGTTTTTCGGGTGTGCGCTCCCGGGCGCGGAAGCGCTTCAGCTGTTCGTCCTTGCTGATGTGAATCCAAAACTTGACTACAAGGGTGCCGCTTGATACGAGGTAGGACTCAAAGTCATTGATTTCCCCGTAGGCGCGCTTCCAATCCGCCTCACTGCAAAAGCCCTCAATCCGCTCGACGAGGACGCGCCCGTACCAGGTGCGGTCAAAGATGGCAATGTGGCCGCTCTTCGGAAGGCGGGCATAGAAGCGCCAGAGGAAGTGGCGCTTTTTCTCCTCCGGCGTGGGGCTCGCAATGGGGAGCGCCGCATAGCCGCGGGCATCGAGCGGGGAGGAGAGGCGCTTAATGCAACCGCCTTTCCCGGCGGCATCCCAGCCTTCAAAGCCGACCACCAGCGGGATGCGCTTTAAGTAGAGGAGATTCTGGTTCTTTGCGAGGCGTGCCTTTTCTTCTTTGAGGCACTTTTTGTATTCTTCCCTTGTGAGGGACTGTGTTAAGTCGACATCCGAAAGGGAAAGCGGTTTCGCGGAGGCGGGCAGAGGCAGAGAGATGTTTTCGGATTCTCCGTTGCGCCGTTCCTCAAGCCGCGCTTGCACGGCATCGATTACGGTGCGGAACACCTGTACCGCAGCGGCGCGACTGTCCATGCCGGAGACCAAAGTCCAGGGCGCTTCGGCGGACTGTGTTTTCTCTATCATGCGGTCAAAGGCGCTGTAGTAGTCCTCATAGTGCGAAAGCTGTTTCCGGTCAGACTTCACGACGCGGAAGGCGGTCTCCGGGTTCTCGGATAGTTCCTTTAAGCGCGCTTTCATCTCCCGCTCGGAGATATGGAGGAAGAACTTGAGAATCAGGTAGCCGTTGTCCGTGAGTGTCTTTTCAAAGCGGCGGATGTCGGCGAGCCGGGTTTCCACGCAGTGTTCGGATAGCTTATCCGCAATCGCGCGGACGGAGACCTCCTGATACCAGGAGCGGTCCATAATCGAGAACATGCCCTCCTCCGGGATGGTGAGCCAGTGGCGGCGCAGGTAGGGATAGCGCTGTTCGAGTTCGGTCGGAGCCTGGGTGTTCACGACCTTAAACCAGCGGGGATCCAGATTTTTGATGAGACGCCCTATCATCTTGCCTTTTCCGGCGGCGGACCAACCTTCGAAGAGAATAATGACCGGGAGTCCGGCGCTGCGCAGCGGCGCATCCAGTGCGGCAAGCTGCTGTTTCAGCCCGGGCATGACAGCCTCATAGTCGGCTTTCTCGAGTTTACTTTTGAGATTTACTTCTTCCAACATGGCATAGCCCCCACTTTCTAATAAAAAGTGTAGCACAGATTTCGCGCCTGTCCATTGTCTTGCGTCTTTTCGGGAACTTCGCTACAATGGTGGGCATGTAAAAAAGAGGGAGTGTTGCATGAGAGAACTTATCTTTTCGCTCGCGCCGATGGAGGGCATCACGGGCTATGTATATCGAAATGCGCTGAAGCGCTGCTATGGGGGCGTTCAGCGCTTTTACTCGCCCTTTATTTCGCCGGGGCATGCGGGGGCCGGTATCACGAAGCGCGACCGGCGCGACATTCTGCCGGAGAACAATGCGGGCGTGCCGCTGATTCCGCAGCTCTTAACGAACAACGCGGAGGATTTTCTCTTCGCCGCGGAAATTCTGAGAGACTACGGTTATAAGGAGCTCAATCTGAACCTCGGCTGCCCCTCGGGGACGGTCACGGCGAAGAAGAAGGGCGCGGGCTTTCTTACGGAGCTCCCGGCGCTCAGGCATTTTTTTGAAGAGGTATTTCGCAACTTACCTGCGGATACGAAGCTCGGCGTGAAGACGCGGCTCGGGGTCAAGGACCCGGCGGAGTTTCCGGCAATTCTCGAAATTTATAACGACTTTCCGCTCTCCGAGCTCATAGTCCATCCGCGGATTCAGAAGGAGTTTTACCGGGGAACGGTTCACCTCGACATGTTTTCTCTGGCAGCGGAGGGGGCAAAGATGCCGCTTGGCTATAACGGAGATCTCATCGACGAAGAGGACATAGACCGCATCCTGGAGCGCTTCCCCGCGGTCTCTCATATCATGCTCGGGCGGGGCTTGTTGCGAGACCCCATGCTCCCGGCGCGCTATCTGAGACGCCTGCGCGGCGAGGCAGCGCTTTCCGCGGAAGAAGAGAAGCGGCAGCGCCATGCCTTCCACGCGGCGCTCCTTGAGGGCTACCGGGAGAGTTTCCTCTATGAGAATGCGACGCTCTGCCGCATGAAGGAAGTCTGGGACTATCTGGGGCTTGCCTTTCCGGAGCAGGAGAGAGCGGTGCGGGAACTCAAAAAGAGTAAGACCCTCAGCGAGTACGAGCTACGGGCGGAGCAATTACTCACGATCTAAGCGGAAAAGATCGGAAAAGCTGAATTCGAATTCGATTAGATTAAAACTCGAAAAGATCAAACTCGAAAAGACACGATCGAAAGGGCATAAATTCGGAAAACAAAGTAAGACAAAAAAATCCGCAGACCTTTCGTTTGTCTGCGGATTTTTATATCTTCCGAGGGCTTAGACGCGGATACAAGTCCGAAGAGGCCCGTGGTCTTTACGCTTTAGAGCAGGGTGATGTTGTGTGCCGCGCAGGTCTCGATCATCTCCCGGGGCCATATGCTCGCCTGCACCTCACCGACATGGGCTCTGCCGAGCAAGAGCATGCAGAGACGGCTCTGTCCTATGCCGCCGCCTATGGTATAGGGAAGCTCGCCGTTTAAGAGCGCCTTGTGGTAGGGGAGTTCGCGGCGGTTCTCGCAGCCCGCGAGTTTTAACTGGGCGTCAAGGCTCTCCGGGGAGACGCGTATGCCCATGCTCGAAAGTTCGAGTGCGCACTGC
>CAUVLB010000191.1:0-3150 GCA_963552595.1 uncultured Stomatobaculum sp.
GGCAATGGCGCTTCCGAAAGATACGGATGAGCAGAAGGCAGCGAGAAAGGCAGCGATGCAGGAGGGCTTAAAGTCCGCTGCAAAGGTGCCCTGCCATGTCGCAGAGACCGCAGCGCGCATTTTCCCGCTCGCAAAGGCTGTGGTGGAGCGCGGCAATACCAATGCCGTGACGGATGGCCTGGTTGCGGCTATGGCGGCGAGAACCGCTGTGATCGGCGCGGGACTGAATGTGAAGATTAATCTCTCCTCGATTGAGGACGAGGACTTTGTCGCCGAGTACAGCGCGCGCGTTGCGGCGCTTGAAGAGCAGGCGATTGCGGCGGAGCGCGAAATCTTTGCGCTCTCCGAGCTGACCCGAGAAATCTAAGTCGCTACACCGGTTTGTCCGAGAAATCGCAGCAAAATACACAAGTACCCCGCAGGGCGGGGCACAAGCACCCCGAAGAGCGGGGCACAAGCACCCCGAAGAGCGGGGCACAAGCACCCCGCAGAGAGGGGGCGAAAGGAGAACACGTATGAAAACAGATATTGAGATTGCACAGGAGGCGCAGGCAGCCAAGATTGAAGAAATAGCCCGCGCCGAGGGCATCGACGAGAAATATCTGGAACAGTACGGCAAGGACAAGGCAAAGGTGAGCTATCAGCTCTTAAAAGAGACCGAGGGCAAGCCGGACGGCAAGCTCGTGTTGGTCACGGCAATTACGCCGACCCCCGCGGGCGAGGGCAAAACGACGACTTCCGTCGGTCTTGCGGACGGCCTAAAGCGCATCGGCAAGAGCGTTGCGGTCGCACTTCGCGAGCCCTCGTTGGGCCCGGTCTTCGGTGTGAAGGGCGGCGCTGCCGGCGGCGGCTACGCACAGGTCGTGCCGATGGAGGAGATTAACCTCCACTTCACCGGCGACTTCCACGCAATCGGCGCGGCAAATAACCTGCTCGCAGCACTGATTGACAACCACATCTTCCAGGGCAACGCACTCCGCATCGACGACAAGCGCATCACCTGGAAGCGCGCAGTCGATATGAACGACCGCCAGCTCCGCAATATCATTGACGGTCTCGGCAAGAGAACGGACGGTCGCGTTCGCGAGGACGGCTTTGAAATCACGGTCGCAAGCGAAATCATGGCGGTCTTCTGCCTCGCAAAGGACTTAAAGGATCTCAAGGAGAGACTGGCGCGCATGATCATCGGCTACAACCTCGACAACGAGCCGGTGACCGCGGACGATCTCCGCGCGGAGGGCGCACTCGCGGCACTCTTAAAGGACGCATTGAAGCCGAACCTCGTCCAGACCCTGGAGCACACGCCGGCCTTCATCCACGGCGGCCCCTTTGCAAACATTGCGCACGGCTGCAACTCCGTGCTCGCAACCAGACTGGCGCTTCGCCTGAACGACTACGCAGTCACGGAGGCGGGCTTCGGTGCCGATCTCGGCGCGGAGAAGTTCATTGACATCAAGTGCCGCATGACGGGACTGCGCCCGGATTGCGCGGTTGTGGTCGCAACCGTGCGTGCGCTGAAGCACCACGGCGGTGTCGACAAGGCAGAGCTCAATACGCCGACTGTCGAGGCGCTGAAAAAGGGACTTCCGAACCTCCTGCAGCATGTCGAGAACATGACGAAGGTCTTCGGTCTTCCGACGGTGGTCGCAATTAACCGCTTCCCGTTTGACTCCGAGGAGGAGCTTAGCTGCATTGCGGACGAGTGCAAGAAGCTCGGCGTCAATGTCGTGCTCTCGGAGGTCTGGGCAAAGGGCGGCGAAGGCGGCGAGGCACTGGCGCGCGAGGTCGTGCGTCTCTGCGAGAACACTGCGGAGAATCACTTCCGCTTTGCCTACGAGGACAGCGACAGCCTCGAGGAGAAGCTCAACAAGATTGTGCGCGAAGTGTATCGCGGCGAGGGTGTGGTTCTCACAGCCGAGGCGAAGAAGCAGGTGAAGCGCCTGGAAGAGCTTGGCTTCGGTTCCTACCCGGTTTGCATGGCAAAGACCCAGTTCAGCTTCTCGGACAACAAGAATCTGACCGGGGCGCCGCGCGGCTTTAAGATCACCGTTCGTGAGGTCAAGGTCTCGGCGGGCGCGGGCTTCATTGTTGTGAAAACCGGCGATATCATGACCATGCCGGGTCTCCCGAAGGTGCCGGCATCCGAGCACATCGATGTGGATGAGAACGGAAAGATTACGGGTCTCTTCTAAGACTGAAACGATAGAAGACAGAGGCAAGCCTGAGGGCGGCGGAGTCGGCTCAAACAGCCGCTCTGCCGCCCTCGCGTCTCTTTACAAAACGAATGTTCTGTGCTATTCTTTGCACCGAGGAGGCGGCCATGAAGAGAAGCGGAACTTACAGCACGAAGTCCAGACAAGAGATTATGAAGTACCTGGAGGCAAGCGCGGGCAAAACCGTGAGTGCGTCCGATATCCTGAATCACTTGCAGGCGGTCGGTCTGAATGTGAGTCCTACCACGGTTTACCGCAATTTGGATCGCCTGTATGAGGAGAAGAAAATCCTGAAATATGTCGCCGAGAAAGGCGAAAAGGCGGTGTACCAGCTCGAGGCGGAAGGCCGTCACTGTGCGGAGCACCTGCACTTAAAGTGTGTTTGCTGCGGCAAAATCATCCACATGGACTGCGATTTCATGGATGAGGTCAGAGCGCATTTGATGCGCGGACACGGCTTCTCGCTGCAGTGCGAAGGCACGGTGCTCTACGGCTTTTGCGAGGCCTGCCGGAGGGAAAAAGAAGGTTTACAAGCCGAGTGACTTTCGGTATACTAATCTGGATGCAGGCGTGGTTCAATGGTAGAACACAAGCTTCCCAAGCTTGGGACGCGGGTTCGATTCCCGTCGCCTGCTGGCATGGGACCGAAGGCATACTTCGGTCTCTTTTTTTCGCCGTTTCTACGGCACGGAGGAAGAGGGATGGCAAAGACACAGTACACGGCTGACAGCATCACCGTGCTGGAGGGGCTCGAAGCGGTCAGAAAGCGCCCCGGCATGTACATCGGCGGCGTCGGTCAGAAGGCGCTGAACCACCTAATCTATGAGATTATGGACAATGCGATCGATGAGCATCTCGCGGGATTTTGCAGCGAGGTTCACATTGTTCTCGAGAAGGACGGTTCCTGTACCGTGCGCGACAACGGGCGCGGCATTCC
>CAUVLB010000192.1:0-3142 GCA_963552595.1 uncultured Stomatobaculum sp.
AGCACCCTGCAGGCATTGCCGAAGAACTTCGGCTACACCATGTCCATTTCCATTCTGGTCTTTGTCGTGATGGGCGGCATCGGCAATATGCGCGGCTCTGTTATCGCGGCAGTGGTCTTGACAGCACTTCCCGAGCTGCTCCGCGGTCTCAGCGATTTCCGCATGCTGATTTATGCGGTTGTCCTGATACTCATGATGCTCTTTACTTCCGCCCCCGCATTCATTCAGTACCGGGAGCGTTTACTCTCCGGTATGCGCAAGCCCGGAAAACAGGCATAAGGAGGAGAAAGCATGGCAATGTTAGAAGTTAAAAATATCGGAATCTCCTTCGGCGGCCTGAAGGCAGTCGATAATTTCTCGCTCGAAGTCGAAGAGAACGAGCTCTCCGGACTCATAGGTCCGAACGGCGCGGGCAAGACAACCATCTTTAACCTCTTAACCGGTGTGTACCGCCCGGACAACGGCTCCATCCGCCTGGACGGCAAGGAGTTGAACGGAAAATCCATCATCGAGATCAACCGGGCGGGCATCGCGAGAACCTTTCAGAATATCCGACTGTTCTCGAACCTCTCGGTGCTCGACAATGTGAAGGCCGGACTCCACAACCACCATTCTTACTCGACCTTTGAGGGGATTTTCCGCCTGCCGCGCTACCGCGCAGAGGAGAAGGAGATGAATCGCCGTGCAGAGGAACTGCTTTCGGTCTTTCACCTCGAGCAGATGGCGGAGGTGAAGGCGAAGAATCTTCCCTACGGCTCCCAGCGAAAGCTGGAGATTGCGCGCGCCCTGGCGACAGAACCGAAGCTCTTGTTGCTCGATGAGCCGGCGGCCGGTATGAATCCGAACGAGACTGCGGAGCTCATGGAAACCATACAGCTCGTGCGGAAACGCTTTCATATGACCATTTTGCTCATTGAGCACGATATGAAGCTGGTCTCCGGAATTTGTGAGCGACTGACCGTCCTGAACTTCGGAAAGCTGCTGAAACAGGGAAATACCCAGGAAGTGCTGCACGACCCGGAGGTCGTGAAGGCCTATCTCGGCGAGTAAGGAGGGCTTATGGACACATTGCTCAAAGTGACGGATTTACACGTCTACTACGGAATGATACACGCGATACGCGGTATCTCGTTTGAGGTGAATCGCGGCGAGATTGTGACTCTGATCGGCGCAAACGGTGCCGGCAAAACCACGACCCTGCACACGATAACGGGGCTCTTGCCCTCGTCCGGCGGCGAGGTGATTTACAACGAGAAGAACATCACGCATGTGCCGGGCTATCAGCTGGTGCGGCGCGGTCTCGCGCATGTCCCGGAGGGCAGAAGAGTCTTTTCTCAGCTCTCCGTTTTGCAAAATTTGGAGCTCGGCGCCTATACGCGGCGCAGCAAGGAAGAGAAGGCAGAGACCTTGCGGGAAATATATCGGCGTTTTCCGCGTCTCGAGGAGAGAAAAAATCAGCTTGCGGGTACGCTCTCGGGCGGCGAGCAGCATATGCTCGCCATGGGGCGCGCCCTCATGAGTAAGCCGGAAATGCTGGTGCTCGACGAGCCTTCGATGGGACTTTCGCCGATTTACGTGAATGAGATTTTTGACATCATCAAGTCCATTCACGAGAGCGGTACGACGGTGCTTCTCGTCGAACAGAATGCGAAAAAGGCGCTATCGATTGCGGACCGCGCCTATGTATTGGAGACGGGAACCATACGAATTTCGGGAACGGCGGAAGCGCTCTTAAATAATGCCGAAGTAAAGAGTGCGTATCTCAGCGAATAAGGCAGACAGAGATATGAGCTTAACAAAGGTGAATTTATTTTCGGACGGAGCCGCGCGCGGCAATCCCGAGGGACCGGCCGGCTACGGAACGGTATTGCAGGTGATTGACGGCAGCGGAGAGCGGCATGAGAAAGAGCTCTCACAGGGCTTTCGTAAGAGCACAAATAACCGCATGGAACTTCTTGGCTGCATAGCGGGATTTGAGGCTCTCACGCGCCCCTGTGAGGTGACGGTCTACTCGGACTCGCGCTATCTGGTTGATGCCTTTAATCAGCATTGGATTGACAGTTGGCAGAAGAAGAACTGGACGCGCGGCAGGAACGAACCGGTCAAGAACATAGACCTCTGGAAGCGCCTTTTAAAGGCCATGGCACCGCATAAGGTCACGTTCTGTTGGGTCAAAGGTCACGCGGGGCATCCGGAGAACGAGCGCTGTGACGCGCTCGCGACCGATGCCGCGGATCACCGTGCATTTGAGGAGGACAAGGTCGATGAGACGGCATGAGAGATGGCGTCTCTTCGCGGCTGTCCTCTTCTTTGGCATCCTGCTGACCTTGCTTGTGAACACCGTTCTCAGCGAGAAGAGACGTCGCATCGCAGCACGCAACGCATTGCAGGAAGAGGTACAGGGAGAAAATAACCGGCGCGCGGGATACGGTTATGCGGACTTCAAAAAGAAGTTTGAGGACACCGACCGCATCATTGCCCTGCTTCGGGAGAAGCAAAAGAGCGACAAGCGGGAGGGCAGTGAAGCGCGTTTTGCCGCGGAGGAGCTCCGATACTGGGAGACACAGCTCAATGCGCTCTGCCAGGTTCTCCCCCATGTGTTGAGCGAACAGGAAATTGCCGCCTTTACCAAGGATCAGCAGGAGTGGCGACAAAAGCGCGGACTGAGCGCGGAAGCTTCTGCGGTTCTTTCCACACGGACCCAGGCGGAGAGTACAAGGGCGCGTGCCTATGAGCTCCTGGAGCAGTACAAGGAGCGTTTGCGCTAAGCCTTACGCAAAGCGGATTTACAGAACGGCAATTTGCGGCTAAAATAGAAATTTAGGAAAAATCGAAAAATATCACAACAGAGGGGCAGTGCAATGATTGCAAAGAAATACGGAGTCAATGAGCTCCGCAAGATGTATCTTGAGTTCTTTCAGAGCAAGGGACATTTGATCATGAAGAGCTTCAGCCTGGTGCCGCACAACGACAACAGCCTGTTGCTCATCAACTCCGGCATGGCGCCGTTAAAGCCGTATTTTACCGGCCAGGAGATTCCGCCCTGCCGTCGTGTGACGACCTGCCAGAAGTGCATCCGCACGGGTGATATCGACAATGTCGGTAAGACCGCGCGCCACGGCACCTTTTTTGAGATGCTCGG
>CAUVLB010000193.1:0-3129 GCA_963552595.1 uncultured Stomatobaculum sp.
GGAGTGATGACAGAAAAACTACTCTGGCTTGCAATCGGTTATCTGTTCGGAAGTTTTCAGAGCGGTTATTTTCTCGGCAAGGCAAAGGGGATTGACGTTCGAAATTACGGGAGCCACTCGACCGGAGCCACCAATTCGCTCCGCGTCATGGGAACCGGTGCAGGTGTTCTGGTCCTATTGCTCGATGCGGCAAAGGCAATTATTCCCTGCCTGCTCGCGCGTCACTTTTTTGCGGGTCGGCCGGAGCTTACGCTTCTTATGGCGCTCTGGACAGCGACCGGTGTCATGCTGGGACATGACTATCCCTTCTACCTCGGCTTCCGAGGCGGCAAGGGGGTTGCGAGCACGGTCGGCGTACTGCTTGCCCTCGATTGGCGCGTGGCGCTTGCTTGGTGCGTGCTCTTTATTGTGACCTGCTTCTTATTTCACTATGTTTCGCTTTCATCGATTCTTTCGATGGTATTTTTGCTGAAGCTCGTGTTGGTGCTCTACTTCCGGCATGACTTGCCGGTGGGAGAGGCACAGGGGCTTGAATTCCTGGCGCTCGGCCTTTTTAATCCGCTGCTCTCGATTTTCCGCCACCGTGCGAACATCGGTCGGCTCATGCGCGGCGAAGAAAGCCCCTTGCGCCTGTTTACGCGCGGTATGGAGGTGAAGTGATGGCAAAGGCTTCGGTTTTGGGAGCGGGTGCCTGGGGAACGGCGCTCGCAATGCTACTCTCGGACAACGGACATGAGGTGACGCTCTGGTCTCCCTTTGCGGAGCAGACCGAAGAGCTTCGCAGCACGCGGAAATCTGCGGCGCTCGGTGATATTGAGCTGCCGGAGAGCCTCATGTATACTTCGGACTTAAAGGAAGCGGCGGAGGATAGGGAGCTTTTGGTCTTTGCGACTGCCTCGGTCTATACCCGCGGTGTGGCCAAGGAGGTAAAGCCCTTTGTGAAGCCGGGGCAGCTCATTGTCTGTGTCTCCAAGGGCATTGAAGAAAACAGCCTGCTCTTTCAGACCGATGAGGTGAAGGAAGAGATTCCGGAGGCACTTGTGACCTGCCTCTCGGGACCGAGCCATGCGGAGGAGGTCGCGCGGCGCCTTCCGACGACCTGTGTGGCCGGCGCGGAGGAGATTGCAGTGGCAGAGCATGTGCAGCAGCTCTTTATGAACGGCGTGTTCCGCGTCTATACCTCCACGGATATCTGCGGTATTGAACTCGGTGGCGCGGTGAAAAACGTCATTGCGCTTGCGGCGGGCATTGCGGATGGGCTCGGCTACGGAGACAATACGAAGGCTGCGCTCATAACACGCGGCATTGCCGAAATAACTCGCCTCGGTGTGAAACTCGGCGCGAAAATTGAGACCTTTGCCGGTCTCACCGGCATCGGAGACCTCATTGTGACCTGCGCCAGCATGCACTCGAGAAATCGGAGAGCCGGCATTTTAATCGGTCAGGGCAAGTCGACGGAAGAGGCGATGCGGGAGGTAGGACAGGTCGTAGAGGGCGTCTATTCCGCGAAAGCGGCGCTTGCGCTTGCAGAGCGGGAGCAGGTCGAAATGCCGATCGTCGAAGTTGTAAACCGTGTTTTATTCGCGGGGCTCCCTGCCCGTGAGGCGGTACAGGCACTCATGGAACGCGACCCGATTGCGGAGTGGAGCCATTTGTAAGGTTTAGAAATAGTGGAAAATTTTTCTGTGATCTCTATATTTTGCGCGTCTCAGGTTGACATCTCTAAATAGGGTCATTATAATCTTTCGCATATCTGTTTGGTATGTTGTATTTGGAGGGAGTCAGTATGAAAAAAGTGTTATCGACAATTTTGGCGGCTTCTATGGTTCTGGGCCTTGCGGCCTGCGGCCAGCAGAAGAGCAGCGAAACCAAAGCTTCCGGCGAGAGCAAGGCGGAGGGACAGAGCGAGGCAGGCGCGGTTTGGAAAATCGGCGGCATAGGCCCGGTGACCGGCGGTGCGGCGGTTTACGGCATCTCCTGCAAGAATGCGCAGCAGCTTGCAGTGGATGAGATCAACGCGGCAGGCGGTATCAACGGCTACAAGGTCGAGATTGAGTTCGACGACGATGAGCACGATGCGGAGAAGTCGGTCAACGCTTATAACCACCTGAAAGACTGGGGCATGCAGATGCTGCTCGGTACGGTTACGAGCGCGCCCTGCATTCAGGTTTCGAATGAGTCCGTGAAGGACAATATGTTCCAGCTGACCCCGTCGGGTTCTGCGCCGGACTGCATCGCGAATTCCAACACCTTTGCGGTTTGCTTCTCGGATCCGCAGCAGGGTGAGAAGTCCGCAGAGTACATCGGCAGCCACAAGCTCGCGACGAAGATCGGTATTCTCTACGATTCCTCCGATGTCTATTCGAGCGGTATTCACGACAGTTTTGTTGAAAATGCGGCAAAGAACGGACTTGAGATTGTTGCGGACGAGCAGTTCACGGCAGACAACAAGACGGACTTTAACATCCAGCTGCAGAACATTCGCAACTCCGGTGCGGAGCTTGTCTTCCTGCCCTTCTATTACACCGAGGCGGCACTTGTTCTGAAGCAGAGCAAGGACATGGGTTACAGCCCGGTTTTCTTCGGCTGCGACGGTATGGACGGTATTCTGAACCTCGACGGCTTTGACAAGTCGCTCGCGGAGGGCCTCATGCTTCTGACTCCGTTCTCTGCGGATGCAAAGGATGAGAAGACGCAGAAGTTTGTCGCTGCCTACAAGGAGCGTTTCAAGGAGGTTCCGATTCAGTTCGCTGCGGATACCTATGACGGTATGTATGCCATCAAGGAAGCTGCGGAGAAGGCAAATCTGAACCCGAGCATGTCGGTCGAGGAAATCGGCAAGGCAATGGAGCAGGCAATCACGGAGATTCAGCTTGAGGGTCTCACCGGTACCATCACCTGGAATGCGGACGGTTCTCCGTCCAAGGAGCCCAAGGCAGTTGTGATCAAGGACGGCGCTTACCAGTCGATTGAAGACTGACGCATACGAACGGAATGAGCGAAAGGGCTGCGTAGTTTGCAGCCCTTTCTTTATCATAAAAGGAGAGCGGTTATGAAATTTCTATCTTATTTTCTCAGCGGCATCAGTTTGGGATCCATCTATGCCATCATTGCCCTGGGATACACAAT
>CAUVLB010000194.1:0-3119 GCA_963552595.1 uncultured Stomatobaculum sp.
CCAGCGCCCGTATCTGATCCCGAATCTCCGCCGCGCGCACATAGTTTTCCTCGCGAACAGCTGCATTCAACTTGACACGCAGGCCGCGTATCCGTATTCGACGTTCCACCTCGGGGGAGGAGGTCGGTGCGACCGCCGCCTCTTTTTCGCTGCCCTCATTGACCGCCATTTCCCTCGCTTCGCTCTCGGGGCGCATACGAAGTCCGTATTTGGGGCGCTTTCCCTTGTGAATATCGGAACCTTGTAACTGCTTGATATTGTCTCGCATCAACACATCAAACACTTCATAACAGCTCGGACAACCGAAACGAGACTGCCGCACGAAGTCCGTATAGCGCGTCTTGCAGTCCGGGCAGACAACCTGATCGTAATCCGCCCTTCTGTCTTCACTCTGTCCCGTAAAGAAGGCAGACAACATGACCCCGAATGAAAGATCCTCCTCAAAATCGGCCAGGTCGCTTCCGAGGTTCATCTTTCGCGCACAGGACTCGCAGAGCCGAAGCTCCGTCTTCTCGCCATTCGTCCCGAATTCCCGGTAGAGAATGGTTGCCTCTCGTTTTTTGCATCGCTCACATAACATTGCTCACTCCTCCGCTTCACATTTACTGAAAGCGTCGTACAAGCCGTCTACCAGCTGGTGAGCCTCACTGCGGCTCACTCCGTTACAAATACCGCGCGCCAAACAGACCGATAACGCTCTCTTCATGTCTTCCAGGGCACGGAGTTTGTCCATATCGATGGAGATGACGGCGCCTCTCCGCCGATCCAGTTTGATGAAGCCCTCTTGGCGCAAAATGCTGTACGCCTTATTGACCGTGTGCATGTTGATGCCGACCAACTCCGCCATCTGACGCACCGAAGGAAGTGAATCACCCTCCTGAAACTGCTCCATCGCGATTCCAAGTATAATCTGGTTGATTAGCTGGATATAAAAAGCCTCATCGCTGTTAAAATCAATACATAATTTCATATCCACACCTCTCTGCTCAAACTGTTACATAAATTATATAACAGCCTGCAATCCCCGTCAATGCGGCGCAGCGATAAGTTGGCGTCCCCCGGCGCGAATCAAAAGCGGGGGTGCTTCGCAATCCGCGAAACACCCCCGCTCTCTGTTTCTGACACCGGTTTCACTTAGAACTCAATGTTCTCAAAAACCCCCTCGTCCGCAGCATTTTTCTTTCCGCTCACAGACTTTGCCTGTGCAGTGATTTCATCCGCAGTGCTCCGCGCTTCTTCAAGCGTTTCCCGTACCTGATCGCTCATGTTGAGCTGCGGCAGCACACGGGTCGGCCCGAGATCTTCCGCCTTTTGCTCGGCAGTCCCCGCATCCGTCATTTCAAGCACGGCTTTCTGCGCCTCGCCGAAGGGTACGGTTTTCTGCTCGGCTACATCCTGCCGGAGCGCTTCCCCTTGTACCACCTCTTCGGTGCCCGTCTTAAGCTCTTCCTCGGCCGCCAAACGAAGCGCCTCTTCTTCTTGGCGACGCAACTGTTCCTCAACCTCTCTCGCAGCTCTGCGCTCCGCTCTCCGGCGCTCGCGTTCCGCGAGCTCCGGGGACTTTCTGCGTCCGCCGTGCAAAAAAGCATAGACCGCCGCCGCAATCGCAAGCACAAGTGCAACGGTGAGTCCGACAATCTTCCGATGCGAGACCTTATACTGCGCCTGCAAGAGCTCGGCCGTGTTCTGACCGGGCCCGTCTCCCGGGAAATATCGCTGTAAGGTCTTCTCGACCAAGTCAAAGCGATAAAACCCCTTCTCGCCCGTTGCATTCATGCCGTAAAAAACACAGTCATTCTCGCCCTGGTCTCTCTGGCCGATGTAGCCGTCTACGGTCTTACCGTTCAGCGTGACCTGTTGTACCAGCAATCCCTCGGGTGCCGCAACCCCCTCCGCAAGCGGAATCACGGAAACAGCCTTGGCAGTTGCCCCGTCCTGTACATAGGGCGACCAGCTTCTGCTGGTATCGTCGTAAAAATAGAGGCTGCCGCTTCCGCCCTCCGCAAACAGGTAGAGGAGGTGCAGGTGCTCATCCGGCCCTCTTCCCGCCTGAACGCTGCGATTTCCGTAGATAAAGTTCTCGCTCTCGTAACCGGACGGCAGCAGAGTCTGATCGAAGGTCTCCGCAATACTGTAGACCGTACCGCCTATGGTCACATGCTCGCTGTCTTCAATCGGCTCGGTCTCCGGAGTGGCTCCCTCCTGCTTGGTAACGGTAATTGTATATGTTCCGAGTTCGCTGTCATCGCTGCCTACCACAGAGACCTGAATCGTATTCTCACCGAGTTTCAGATCTTCATTGCCGCTCACATTGACCTTTGCTCCCTCTGCGGACGGCACGGCTGTGACCGCAATGCGCGTCACTTCTTCGCCAACCACGACGGTGTATGCCGTGTTACCCGCACTGAAGTCCGGATTCAGAGTTCCCGGATTCAGACTCAGACTGCTGAGCGGACCTGTCGCTTCGGTCGGTGCCTCGGCGGTTTCTGCCGCATTGCCTGCCGCTGCGGCTTCGCCCGCGGCAATTGTGACCGACGAACTGCCTTGGTGGGAAATACTCGCTGCCTGACTGCTTCCATCCTCGAGCTTTGCGCTTTTTACCTGTACAGAAGCCGTTCCCTCCTGAAGCGCCTTGAATTTCAGGCTGTAATAGACATCCGATTGTCCGCCGCTGCTCTTGACGTTTAATTCACCGCCGCTGCCGCTCGCACTGTCACCGCTCACAAATTCCATCTTCTCGCTGTCATAGCCGAGGGCAATGTCCGTATTTGCAATGGCACCGTCTCCCTGCACATGCATGGAAACCGTGAACTCTTCGCCCACCTTAGTGCTCGGATCAGAAAACTGAATGCTTGCGCTCAGCGCAAAAGCGTTCAGCTGAAGTATAACGCTGAACATTGCGGCAGCTGTACCGCAGATGAAAGCTCTTGTCACGCTTCCTCGCTTCATTCTGTCCCATCCTCTCTTTCCGTCCCGCTCAGGGGAAATTAAAATCCACCTTATTTTATCACGAATCTCGGGTGAACACCAGTACTTGAAGTATTAGCTCGAATACGCCCTTTGTTTCGTATTATTTGCCGTAGCGCCGAAACCCGCATCGGTTTCTGTGCATCACTTTT
>CAUVLB010000195.1:0-3114 GCA_963552595.1 uncultured Stomatobaculum sp.
CCCGCTCCGCATGCCGTCCGCCCTGGAACTTCGCATCCAGCCAGCTGTCCACGATCATCTTTGCGAGATCCTCACCGACCACACGCGCGCCGAAGGCAAGCATATTCGCATTGTTGTGCTCCCGCGCCATCTTTGCGCTGTAGGGCTCCGAGCAGACCGCCGCGCGTATGCCCTTCACCTTGTTCGCCGCAAGGCTTATGCCGATGCCCGTGCCGCAGATCAGTATGCCGCCGTCTGCCTCGCCGCTCGCAACCATCTTCGCCGCACGGTAGCCGGCGAGCGGGTACTGGTAGCGCTCCGTTGTGTCGGTGCCTATATTCACCACTTCCACGCCGCGCTCTTTCAGGTGCTCCATAATCGCAAACTTTAAATCGACCGCCGCGTGGTCATTCGCTATCACCAATTTCATTCCTGTGCCTCCCGTGCGAGGAGAGCCTCTCTCTCCTTCTCATAGCCCGGCTTGCCGAGCAGTGCGAACATGTTGCGCTTATAGCTCTCGACACCCGGCTGATCAAACGGATTCACGCCGAGCAGGTAGCCGCTCACGCCGACCGCAAACTCAAAGAAGTAGAAGAGTGCGCCGAGCGAGTACTCATCCTGCGAAGGAATGTTGAGCTGCATGACCGGCACGCCGCCGTCAATGTGGGCAAGCTTCGTGCCGCGCATTGCGTTTTTCGAGACAAAGTCCATGTTCTTGCCCGTGAGATAGTTGAGACCGTCCGGATCGCCCGCCTCCTCCTCAATCACGAGCTCGTTCATGGGCTGCTCCACATTTAAGACTGTCTCCATGAGGATGCGTCTGCCGTCCTGGATGTACTGGCCCATCGAGTGAAGATCCGTTGTCAGGTTGACCGAGTGCGGCAGTATGCCCTTTTGATCCTTGCCCTCGCTCTCGCCGTAGAGCTGCTTCCACCACTCGGAGATCATTGCGAGGCTCGGCTCGTAGTTCGCGAGCACCTCAACCTCCTTGCCCTTGCGGTTTAAAACGGTTCTCGCGACCGCATAGCGCATGGCATCATTTTCCGCATAGGGGGTCGTGAGCAGAGACTTTCTCTCCTCAGCCGCGCCCTCCATCAGGCGGGAGATGTCCGCACCTGAGACCGCAATCGGCAGGAGACCCACCGCAGTCAGCACCGAGAAGCGTCCGCCCACATCGTCCGGAATCACGAAGCACTCATAGCCCTCGCGGTCCGCAAGCTGCTTTAAGGCGCCGCGCTGCTTGTCGGTTGTCGCGTAAATGCGGGATGCCGCCCCCTCCTTGCCGTACTTTTTCTCGAGCAGTTTCTTAAAGACGCGGAAGCTGATGGCCGTCTCTGTCGTCGTGCCGGACTTCGAGATCACGTTCAGCGAGAAGTCGCGTTCTCCGATCACATCGATCAGGGCGTTCATATACTGTCCGCTCATATTGTTGCCGACAAAATAAATCTCCGGCGTCTTCCGAAGGTCCTTCGGCAGCTGGTTATAGAAGCCGTGGCGCAGGAAGTCGATTGCCGCGCGCGCGCCGAGGTAAGAGCCGCCGATGCCGGCAACCACGAGAATCTCGGATTCCGCCTGAATCTTTGCGGCAGCCTTTTGAATGCGCGCAAACTCCTCACGGTCATAGGCCTCGGGCAGATCCACCCAGCCGTGGAAATCATTGCCCGCACCCGTGTGCTCGACCAATTCTCCCTTCGCCGTCTCTGCCGCAAGCTCCATCTGCCGGAGCTCACGCTCGCTCAAAAATGAAAGTGCACCTCTCAGGTCCAATTGAATGCAGCCCATATTTTTTCCTCCTCACACCGCGCTTCGCGGTCACTTTTCCTGTCTCATTTTATCACAATTTCGAGAGAAAAACGCGTGCGTTTGTAAAGCTCCGCGCCCCTGTGTTACACTGTCTCCGAAATTAACCGTCAAATTCAAAAAGGAGTCTGTCATGTCAAAGCTCAATGTTTCCCGCGACGCTGTCTCGGCTCTTCCGCGCCATCTTTTTCTGATCGGCTTCATGGGAAGCGGGAAGTCGACCGTTGCGGCGGCGCTCTCCGAGGCGCTCTCCCTGCCCATGTCGGATAGCGATGCCTGCATTGCCGAGGCCCTCGGCGAGAGCATTGCGAGCTTCTTTGCCCGCGCGGGAGAGGAGGCCTTTCGCGAGCGGGAGACCGCCTTCCTAAAAAGCCTTCGGGAGGGTACTCCCTGCCTCGTGTCCTGCGGCGGCGGCATGGCGCTTCGCAGCGAGAACCGCGCCCTCATGCGTGAACTCGGCAGTGTCATTTATCTCACCGCGACACCGGCCACCATCTTTTCCCGTCTCGCGGCGGATACCGCGCGCCCGCTGCTCGCCGGCAAAAAGAGCTTAACGGATATCGCCGCACTGATGGATGCGCGTGCAGCCGCTTATGAGGACGCCGCCACGATTCGAATCGCGACCGACGGTCTCAGTCCCGAAGAAATCGTTTCGGAGCTTATTCCGCTGCTTCGCCCGTTTTTGTCCGAAGGCGAATCCCGTTGACCGTGACATCCTCGGAGACCGGAATCAAAAAGTACTCCCGTCCGTCGATAACGCGGGTACTGAGAAGCTCACTCGCATCGCTCTGCAGTTTTAATTGCAGCGAATCCGTTGCGACCGTAAGTGTCTTCGGCGCGCTCAGATTTTCGACCAGCAGAGCTTCCTTATCCTCCCCGAGTACCTCTTCATAGACTTCATCGAGGCGCGAAAGTGCCTCTTCTTCCGCTCCGCACTCATCGAGCAGACGCTTGAACTCGCCCTTCGATAACACCGGCGGCTCCGTGACCTCGCTCTCGCCCGCCTCTTCCGCGAAACGGTTCACGGCCTCCTGCAGACTCTGCACCAAAGTGAAGTTACAGTCCTCCCCGAGGGTGCGCTCCACAATCTCCCGAAACGCATCCTTCTCCGCGCTCTCGGCGCGAGGTAATTCCGTTCCGAGGAGCACCGCCGCGAGCTCCTCGTGGCGCGTCTTCTCACTCCGCGCATACCAGAGAGCACCGTGCAGGTCCGTGTTTCTCTCGTTGAACGCCGGGTATAGAAGACCGATATCCGGCTTCTTCACACTCCAGTTTTCCATGCGGCTTAAGAAGGACTTCGCCTCGGCATCATAGCAGAGCCCCTCGCGGAGCAGT
>CAUVLB010000196.1:0-3111 GCA_963552595.1 uncultured Stomatobaculum sp.
TGCTTCGTTTTCTGATACTTCGTGACAGCCTCGGCTGTCGAACTATTGTTAGAATAACGGAAATGCCGGGCAGGGTCTATGTGCGAGAGACCAATAAGTGCTATAATTTAAGAGCAATATTTGGTACGGAGAATAAAGAGATGGCGGAAATCAGCAAAAAGACAGCCCAGCAGATTGTGGACAGCGTGAAAGATGTCTGCGGGCACGACGTGAATTTCATCCAACCGGACGGCAGCATACTTGCGAGCACAAATCCCGAACGAGTCGGCACCTACCATGAAATCGGGCACCGTGCGGCGCAGGGAGGTCAGCCGATTGAGGTCATGGAGAACGACAGCTTCTACGGCACGCAGCAGGGGGTGAACCTGCCCTTTTCGCACCACGGGACCATAGTCGCAGTGATCGGCATCACCGGCGTGCCGGAGGAGGTGAGAAAGTATGCCTATCTCGCCCAGCGCATTACAGCCATACTGCTCCGCGAGCAGGAATACGATGCGAGAAACCGGAACGCGCAGGTCGAGACCGACTACGTGGTGCGGGCGCTGAGTTCCGGAAAACCCATGAACCACGGCTTTTACTTAGACTTCCTTTCCTCCCACGGTCTCAGCGAAGAAGTGCGCTACCGCACCGTGCTGGTGCGCCTCTCGACGCGCTATAACCCCGCGAACCTCTCAATGGTGGAGCAGAAAATACTGACCGTGTTTCGTGAGACCGGAAGTCCGCTCTTTACCTTCCGCTTCCCGAATGAGTACATTTTAATTGTCCCGAAGGGGGACTTTCCGCCCAGGCAGCATCGATTTGAGCAGCTTGCAGCGGAATTCCGGGAAATTCTCTCGGTTGGCGTGGGGGCGGATCACAAGCTGGTGCACCAGTACCGCTCGTTTCGGGAGGCTCAGATTGCGGCGCGCGCGGGCGATGAGAGAGGCGGCTACGCGGATTTTGAGCAGCTCGATCTGGAACTGCTGAGCGGCTCCATTCCGGTCGCGGTTCGCGAGAGCTATGCCACGCGCACGCTCGGGAAATTGAGCGAAAAAGAAAGGCATATTTTAGCGGTTTACTTTGCCGCGGACTGCAGCTTAAAGACAGCGGCGGAAAAACTCTACATCCACAAGAACACCCTCCAGTATCAGCTCGATAAAATTCACGCGCTGACCGGCTACGACCCCAGAGTGTTTTGCGAGGGTGTAATCCTGTACCTCGGCCTGCAACTCGGATTCGGGAACACAGAGGCGAATGCAGCGGGAACTGCGGCGGAAAATACCATGGGAACGACATCCGGGTTCTGACGGGGTAGAGCTTAGAAAGCTGAAGGGAAGAAAACCGGAGCGGCTCTATCCGTCTTTCGGAAGCGAAATCTTGGGCGAAATGTGTAATCGGAAGCGTAAGCAGGTAATCAGTATACAGTTAATCGGAAGTCGGTACTTTAGAAAAAGTGCCGAAACAGGCGCGTTGGCTTGAGATTTGCGGGGCGGAATTCTATAATAAAAAAGATGTGAACCATAATAACGACAGGGTAATCCGGAGAGCCAAGGAGGCAGAGAAAAAGTCATGTCAGACTTACGTATCAACTGGATTGACGAGTGGGAGAAGAAGGATGTGGATCTCGAAGAGCTGCGCCGCGCACTGGAAAGCGGTGATTCCGCGCGCTATTCCGCGAGAGAATTTCGGGATATCGGTGCGAAGTGGAAGAAGTACGCAAAGCGCGGCGTGTCGAACCTGTATCTCTTAAAGGAGACCGAGGACGATGATGACGGCATTGCGAACGCCTACTACGCCTACTCCATCACGGACGGTGTGATTGCCGATGAGGATCTCGAACAGCTTCGCGCGGTTTGTGCCGAGAACCTGAGCACAAATGAGATGCGTGCGGTTTGCTCCTTCTGTAAACCGAACGAGTGGTGGGACACCAATCCGAGCTACCACACAAAGCTGGCAGAAAAAGGCGAGACGGAGTCCCTCTACAGTTTCCTGATTGTGAAGCTCTTCCCGGCGGGCATTTTGCTGACCTCGCGGAGCGTCAAAAAGAAAGAGTCTAAGAGCCTTGCCTGCTCTGCGATTGCCTGGGGGCTGAAAGAGGGCGGCCTCTTTAAGAAGGGCGCCTATATGAGCTATGCCATTGACAACTCGCTTCTGTGAGTGAGCCGGAAGCCGAATAAAGGAGAGAAGAGATGAAGACATATTTTGATGACGGCGCTACCATGGAGTTTTCAAATAAGGGCATGCTTGGCGCGGGGTATACCATACGGATTGCGAAGGACGGATTTAGCTATAAGAGCTTAAACGGCAAGGTCGATGTGGATATGAAGTATGCGGAGATCGGTTCTCTGTTTCTGACCAACTACTGCAGCCAGAACTACCACTACAGAGTTATGCTCCGCGACCTGAACATGAAGAATATGAGCGTCCCGGAGCTGGATCTCGATACCAGAACCTGGAATAACGGCCACAACGTTCGCGAGACCAAGCCGCTTCTCGTTGCATTTGCCGCAAGCAAATTGGGGGCTGAATTCCCGAACAATCTGGACAGCCTCGAGACAGTGCTCGGCGCAACGCTCGGTGAGAAAATCATCCGCCTCTCGGGCGGCGTCATCATAGGTGCAAAGCATCAGGTGAAACTCGCGGACATCAAGCGAGTGAAGTGCGCGAGCAACGGTACGCTCGGAGTGCTCTGTGTTTACACGAAGGAGAAGGGCGGCTTCTTCGACATGCCGGATATGAAGCTTCCGCTGAGCGAAGTCACCCTGCCGCTTCTCGAGGCCGTGATGACCCGGAACACCGGTAACGGCATCGACTTTAGCCAGGGCAACGGCTTTGACCAGAAGAACTCCGAGTACATCATTATCCGCTACATGGATTCCGGCTTCTTTGTAAGCGGAGACGGCAGCTTCCGCGAGCCGTGGCAGGAGATCGCTTATCGTCGCATCAAAGCATATAACTACGATGTCAATGCGCATTGGGGCGAGAAGATGGCTTAAAGATACAATCAGTGTACAGCGATAAGCAAAAGCAGCTGCTTCGACAGATGATATGTACCCTCTTTACTGGACACGAAAGTGCCACAGTAAGGAGGGTTTTATCATGCGCTATGATTATGAATTCAAGAAGATGTGT
>CAUVLB010000197.1:0-3108 GCA_963552595.1 uncultured Stomatobaculum sp.
GGCAAGGGAGGCAAGATGAGAAAGAATCGAAGCAAGCTTGTTGTGGCGCTGGCAACGCTGGCGTTGGCAGTCACTGCATTCAGTGCCTGCGCGACGGAGAAAAAGGCAGAGAGCAAGACAGAGAGCGGTGCGGGCGAAAGCAGCGAAGTCGCGGGGAGCGGCGAGGCGGAAAGCGGAACGCAGGCGGAGGCCGCAAATCCCTGGATCGATGTCCGGGATCTGAAGGAAGCGCTGAAAGAGACCGGCGTGGAGCTGAAGGCACCGGAGAAGATCGGAGACTTTCATCTGAGCCATGTCCAGGCGATACAGGACGGTGGCATTGTTCAGGTCTTTTACGGCAGTCTTGCGGATCAGACCGAGACGCAGGCGCTGCTCCGCAAGGCAAAGAGCATGGAAGATATCAGCGGCGACTACACGGTCTATCCGGAGGACCGCAGGGTCAGCGATAGCGAGGGAGAGGTGCGCCTCCGCGGTCAGGACGGCAGAGTGTATCTCGCGACCTGGCAGCGCGGCGACTACAGCTATTCGCTGAGTCTTGCGCAGGGAATGGAAGAAGCAAAGGTGACGGAGGTTATTTCGAAGATTCAATGAGTAAACAAAAATTAGAAGAATACCGGGATTTAATTGTCAACAACCGCTTTGCGCTGCACAACCATGTGACCTTCACAGATCTCGAGGAGAACAGCGCAGAGGGTTATCTGGATGTAGAGGACGATGTGACCAATGCCTACGGCATGGTGCACGGCGGCGCGTTTTATGCGCTCGCGGACGTAATTGCGGGTATGACGGCGCGCGGCAACGGTCACGCCTATGTGACCCAGACGGCGGATTTACACTATCTATCCTCGACCGAGGAGAAGCGCATTTACGGAAAGAGCCGCGTGTTGCGGCGCAGCCGACATACGGCTGTCATCGAGGCGGAAGTGACGGACGGGACGGGAAAGTGCCTGTTTTTTGCGACTTTCACGTTTTTCTGCGTGGACGGCCGTGTCGCTGTGAAGAGAGAGGGGGAAGAGCGTGCCGACTCATAACCGGAGAAAGAAAATTAACATCGTCGGACACAAGAATCCGGATACGGATTCCATCTGCGCGGCACTCAGCTATTGCTGGCTGAAAAAGCAGATTGATCCGCAGGGCGAGTACGAGGCGCGACGAGCGGGCAGTGTGAACCGAGAGTCGCAGTTTGTGTTGAATTACTGGAACATGAAGGCGCCGCGCCTCATCACAAGCGTGAGCCCGCAGATGAAGGACATCGACTTCCGCATTCGGCCCGGCATCGACGGGGAGATGAGTCTCCGCGAGGTCTGGAAGCTGATGCGCGAAGAGGATATCGAGACCCTCTGCATCACGACCGAGGAGCAGGAACTCCTGGGTCTGGTTTCGGTCACCGACATCACGAACATCAACATGAATCTCCTCGACAACGGCATACTCGCGACCGCGAAGACGCCCTATAAGAACCTCATCTCGACCCTCGACGCGGAGATGATTTCCGGCGACCCGGAGGCGTGCATCGAGCAGGGGCATATCTACATCGGCACAAGTCCCGAGGTCATTGAAGAGTTCGTGAATGAGAACGATATCGTTCTGGTTTCGAACCGCTATGAGGCGCAGATTTGCGCGATTGAGTGCGGCGCGTCCTGCATTGTGATCTGCTGCGGCGCAGTGGCCGGAAAGACCATCTTAAACCGCGCGAAGGAAAAGAACTGCACGGTGCTCATGAGCCCCTACGACACCTATGCGGCGGCACGACTCATCAGCACAGCGATTCCGGTGCGCCACATCATGCAGAGCGAGAAGCTGCTGCAGTTCGGCCTCAACACCTATGTCGAGGACGCGAAGAAAATCATGGCGTCGGTGCGTCACCGCTATTTCCCGATTCTCGATTCCGACGGAAAGTATGTCGGTGTCGTGAGCCGCAGAAACCTTTTAAACCTGCACCCGAAGCGGGTCATCCTGGTGGATCACAACGAATTCACCCAGACCGTGGACGGCATGGAGCAGGCGGAAATTTTGGAGATCATCGACCACCACAGAATCGGTAATCTGGAGACCGGCGGCCCCGCCTACTTCAGAAACGAGCCGGTCGGCTGTACCAACACCATTGTCTACACGATTATGCAGGAGAAGAATCTCACCCCGCCGAAGGAAATTGCGGGGCTCATGCTCTCCGCGATACTCTCTGATACCCTGATGTTCCGCTCGCCGACCTGCACGGCGAGAGACCGCGCGGCGGCGGAAGCACTCGCAGCCATTGCGGAGATCGATATCGAGAGCTACGCAACCCAGATGTTTGAGGCAGGAGAGGATCTGAGCGGTCGCACTGCCGAGGACCTCTTTTTTGCGGACTTTAAGGTCTTCACCTTCGGTGACCTTCGCTTCGGCGTGAGCCAGAGCACCTTTATGACCGAGAGAAACCGAAAGGCGGCAGAGGCGCTCGTGAAGCCCTTCCTGGAGGCGGCCGCCAACCGGACCGGTGTGGACACGGTCTACTACATGGCGACCGACACGCCCTCCGAAAGCACGGAGCTCTTCTGGTACGGCAACATGGCCGAAGAGTACGCGAAACGTGCCTTTGGACGTGCGCCGGAGGCGGAAGGTTACTTCTACCTGCCGGGCGTTGTGAGTCGTAAAAAGCAGATGATACCGCCGCTTCGCATGGCAATGCAGGCGGAACCCTGAGAGGAGAGAGTATGAAACGTGTCAGCGCCCTGCTCGCACAGGGCCTCGAAGAAGTGGAATGCCTGATGGTCGTTGACCTCTTACGGCGCGCCGAGGTTCAGGTAACCCTGGTTTCCGTGAGCGGAGAGCGCGTCGTGACCGGCGCGCACGGCATCGCGATCGTGACGGATCGCCTGATCGAAGAGATGGATTTTTCGGCGGAGGATATGATCTTTCTGCCGGGCGGCATGCCGGGCGTCAGTAACCTGGTGCGACATGCGCTGGTGGCGCAGACCCTGAGAGCGCAGGTCGAACAGGGCAAGGAGCTTGCCGCCATCTGTGCGGCGCCGAGCATACTCGGTAAGATGGGTCTCTTTGCGAACAGGCGCTTTACCTGCTATCCCGGCTGGGAGCGCGGCATTGACAGCATCAACGGCGCCGAGTGGA
>CAUVLB010000198.1:0-3071 GCA_963552595.1 uncultured Stomatobaculum sp.
CTTGCAGCTTCTTTTAATCGTTTAATATCTTTTCTTAAATTCTCATTTTGACTAATCTCAAATTGGTCTTTCATTAATTTATTTTCATACCACGATGTGATATTGTCAACCATTATTGACAATATCATCTGGCGAAACGAGACGGCTGTGAGGTCTACAGCCGTAAGCTTGGCAGAGAGAGGTGATTTAAGATGGAGCTCTTTGACTACTTGAAGTGGAGAAATGACGTGAGCCTCAGAGCAGCGCCGTTTAATGAAATCGACAATGTACTTTTGTCCTATCTCGCCTATGCGGACTTTGGCGAACTCTTGCATGAACCGAAGCGGCATGTGAGCATCGAAACCTGCTTCAAACGCTTTTGCGAAAAGCACGATTTGGCAGAAGTGCGGGAGAGCAAGCACTTTATCGAGAGAGCGCCGCTTTTACTCGAGGACATGGTATGCGGGGCGCGCTTCCGGGGAACCAAAGTCGCGCACTTCAGAGAGGTCTTTGACAAGGAGAAGGTGCAGCAGTTTGCCGCGCTTGTGTTTCTGCTTCCGGACGGGACCAAGTATGTCTCGTTTCGCGGCACGGACTTAAGTATCACCGGTTGGAAAGAGGACTTTTTGATGAGCTTCACCGCGGAAACCGAGGGAGCCAAGGAGGCGGTTTCCTATCTGAACGAAGTAGCCGCCTCTGTCGACGGAGATCTGATTCTCGGCGGACACTCAAAGGGCGGCAACTTTGCGATGTTCGCTGCAGCTTTCGCAGAGGATGCGGTCAAAGAACGAATCCGAAAAGTCTATAACAACGACGGACCAGGCTTTCGGGAAGAGATTGTGCGCACGGAAGAGTACCGAGAGCTGCTGCCGAAAATCACAAATATACTCCCGCAGACATCTATCATAGGGCAGTTGCTTTCGAACGAGGCGAAACAGCTTGTTGTGAAGAGCACTGCTGCAGGTATCTTTCAGCACGACGTGACAACTTGGGAAGTGACCAAAGACAAATTTGTCGGCGCGGAGCTGGACGCCTTTAGTGACTTCGTCAAGGTATCACTCGGAACCTGGCTTGAAACCATGGATGATGAGACGCGGAAATCCCTGGTCGAGACTGTCTTCTCCATGATTGAGATGACAGAGGCGGAGACCTTCTTGGAGTTCGGAGAGAATTTACTCAAGAATAGCGGGCTTATCATAAAGGGGCTTGGGAAGCTCCCGAAAGAGAAGAGAAGTGAATTGACCGCTGCACTCGGGAGCCTCGCCGAGGCGGGCAGAGTAACCGTACTCGACAAGTTACCCAAAATCAGCTTGCCGAGCGTAGGATCAAAAGCTCGTTGGGACCGAGAAGAGGGGAGCGGGCAAAAGTGATTTTTATAATAGTGTTCACGGAGAGCGCGTGCAGGAGAGAATGTGCCGGGGAAGGATAAAATTCGCTTGAATTTTGTGCTCTTACACGCGGAAAGGAGGGCAGGATGAAAGGAAAAATCTGGGATTGGTATGCGCCCGTCTACAGTCGTGTCATGCGTGCGGAGGAGAAAAGCTATGCGTATCTCTATCGCCGCATTTCAAAGCTGGTTCGCGGCAAGGAAGTGCTGGAGCTTGCCACCGGACCCGGCGTGCTCGCAAAGCGCATTGCGCCGGTCACCAAGCACATGCTCGCGACCGATTATTCGGAGGGTATGATTGCGGAAGCAAAAAAGGGCGCCTGCCCGAACAACTTGCGCTTTGAAGTGGCAGATGCTCTTTCTCTGCCCTATGCGGACGCAAGTTTCGATGCTGTGGTGATTGTGAATGCCCTGCATCTTTTGCCGGAACCCGAGCGCGCCCTGCGAGAAATGGCCCGCGTTTTGCGGCCCGACGGTGTCCTGATTGCGCCGAACTTTGTGAAACAGCGGGAGAGCCTGTTGACTCGTTCCTGGGAAGCGCTGCTTTCCCTCGCGGGGCTACGCTTTGCAAATCAATGGACGCCGGAGGAATATCTGGACTTTCTAAAGAAAAACGGCTTTGAAGTCCGGTTTTATAAGGCGATGCAGGCGAGAATGCCTCTCATCTACACCGAGTGCAGGAGAGCCCGGCAATCCTAAATCCTGTTTGCTTCATAAAAGCGTTTCATCAGGATAAATAGTTATCGCAAGTAATTGTAGAGGAGTCTTAAGCGTTCCGAAAGGGAGGGCAGCGGATTCCTCTTTTTCATATGCTACTTTGGTACCATTTTCCAATCAAAAACGCAAGTTTGATGCAAAATAGCAGAATTAGACAACATAAATAGAATGATATGTTCATTAAAAAACCGCAGTACATCTTAATTTATTTGTAAGAAATGTGTTTATGCGCTATACTAGTGAAAATAAAGTGTGAATAAAGCAAAGTTAAATCTATTTATTTGCGCAATTACTGCATAAATAATAAGAAAGCAGAGTGGGACAAAAGTGTGACAGAGAGGCGTTTATCGTCCGGAAAAGCGCGTCTGTCTCGGGCACCGTGGATGGGCTGCACGTGTTGTTTGGTTTGTTTGCTGTGTAACTTTTATTCCCAGTAAAGACTGTTGAGCGTAGACCGGGGGACTTATGGGAGAAAAGGCAGAGAAGCAATACGACTATCTGACACTGTGCATTCAGTACCGCATCATTTCCCTTCTGCTCTCTACGGCTGTCTTCTTATCGGGTATGTGGGAGAAGGAGATACGCTCTCTGACAGGATGGGGCATCATCTTCGGCATGTTTTTGTCCTGTCTCATCGGAAACTATCTCTACGTTCGAGCGGAAAAGAACAAAGACGCGATGGGGGCTGTGCTCGGTATAGAGCTTGCGGCCTACGGAATCTTCATTTATCTGAGCGGCGGGCTCTCGAGTCCCTATCTCTGGTACGTGCTCTGCTGCATGATGATCAGTCTGAGCGGGGAGTTCGACGGGATCACGCCTTTGCTCGCGGCAAGCTGGTGTGTGGCCTGCGCCTTGGTGGGGCAGCAGGACAAAAATCCGATACGGCTCGAGAGCAATATTTTGGTAGGGGTTCTTTGTACCTTCGGAAATTTCTATGTGCTGAGACGGCATGTGCAGTCTATTCGCGACGGGCGGGAAGAACTGAGAG
>CAUVLB010000199.1:0-3066 GCA_963552595.1 uncultured Stomatobaculum sp.
CCCACGACCACGCGGGAAATCCGCGCGCCGACTTCCTCCAAACTCTCCACTTCAAAGCCGCAGGAGAAGAGCTTCTCCTCGAGTTCCTGCGGGGTGCAATCGATATCTACATATTCTCTAAGCCAACTGAGCGGCGCTATCATCTCTCTGCCTCCTTACTCATTGATCTGTCGGAGCACACGGAGATCCGACTCGAACAGATACTTAATGTTACCGATGCCGTACTTAAGCATTGCGACGCGCTCGATGCCGATTCCGAATGCGAAACCGGAGTATACCTCCGAATCGATGCCGCAGTTCTCGAGCACCTTCTTGTTTACCATGCCCGCACCGAGGATCTCGATCCAGCCCGTCCCCTTGCAGAGACGGCAGCCCTTGCCGCCGCAGGAGAAGCAGCTCACATCGACCTCGACCGAGGGCTCCGTGAACGGGAAGTAGGAGGGGCGGAGGCGGGTCTTCACACCCGCGCCGAAGAACTTCTCGACGAACTTGTCGAGCATACCCTGGAGGTCGCAGAGTGTAATGCCCTTATCGACCACGAGCCCCTCCATCTGCATGAACATCGGGGAATGCGTCGCGTCGTCATCCGAGCGAAACACCTTGCCCGGGGATAGAATCTTAATCGGCGGCTTCTGCTTTTCCATGACGTGAATCTGTCCCGCCGAGGTCTGGGTTCGAAGCAGGAACTTATCGCTCAGATAAAAAGTGTCCTGCATATCGCGCGCCGGGTGATCCTGCGGCGTGTTGAGCGCGGTGAAGTTGTAGTAATCCGTCTCAATCTCCGCCCCCTCGTAAATCTCAAAGCCCATGCCCGCAAAGGCCTCAATCATCTGGTTTCGAATCAGGGTATCCGGGTGGAGGTTACCGCGTCTTAGCTCGACACCCGGGAGGGTCACATCGATCTTCTCTGCCGCGTAACGACGGTTCAACTCTGCCTCTCTTGCCTGCTTTTCAAGCGCAGTAAGCTTTTCCAGCACCCAGTCCTTTAACTCGTTGACTTCCTTACCGAAGTCTGCCTTTTCCTCCGGGGGAACGCTCTTCATGAGCTTCATGAGACCGCTGACCAAGCCTTCCTTCCGATCCAGGAACTCCTTACGGAGCTCATAGAGGGTCTCCGAGTTCTTCTGATCCATCGCAGCGGCTCTCTCGGCAAAGCGCTGCTTCAAGTCCTCAAATTGCTTCTTGTCCATGCCTTTCTCCTTTTCTGATTCGCGGGAATAAAAAAGGATACAGAGAGCAAGCTCTCTGTATCCGGGACGAGTTATGTAACCCGCGGTACCACCCGCATTATCCGCTTATGCTGCGGACCGCTCATTGTTTCCTTGACGCGGAAAAACGTCGAAACCTACTGAGGGCAAGCCCGTTCAGCTCCGCTGCTCCGACGCGAAGGTTCGACCTCCGGGGTTGCGGCGGAAATCTCAGCTTACTCCCGCTCTCTGTGCGCTCTGCCGGTGCTACTGTGCGTCTTCACTGCATTTACGATTCAATTCCGAACCAGCATAAGCTTAGGGGCGCAAAAAGTCAAGGTTTCTTTATTTCTCAAGGCTTCTCCAGCGGAAGTCCGGTATCACATCGGACCACTTCTGAATGCCGACAATCGGCTTCGCAAACTCGGTCGCCTCAAGCGTCTTTGCCTTCTTGTCGATGTCTCTGAAGACCGCCCAGATTTTTCTTCTTCTGGTCGCGACAATTGCATCGCCGACATCCATGCGGCAAGCCCAGAGACCGAAGGCGCAGCTGCTTCTCACCTCCAGCGGTGCGTCCACCTGACGGCTCAGAATGAGCGCATCCACATAGGGATTGGAATCCGCAATGTAGTAGGCATAGGCAAAGGCCGCCGCCTGCTGCTCTTCCACATTGCCGCGCGAGGGACTGATTGCTGTGAAGCCCTGCTCCGAGAGGATAAGGTGGCGCACCTCGCCCGCGCGGTTCCGGAAGTTCGATGCCTTCAGGTAATCCGTGAGGACGTTCAGGTTCTCAAAGTCGATGATCTTGGTGCTCTCGTTCTGCACAATGGCGCCGGTGTTGTGATCGTCCCAGAACTCCGGCTCCGTCATCGGATATGGATACGGGTGGTAGGCGAGCTGCCAGTCGATGTTGCCGTTCCGGTTGATCTCCGCGTTCACCTTGTCGAGGATGTGCTTTGCGGAGTACATGGTCTTCTGATCCGCGTTCGGATCGTTCCAGTTCATGTCAATCGAGAAGAATACGCGCGCGTTTGCCTGCTGTGCCTTGATGGCTGTGTAGGCGACGCGGAAGGCGCGGACATACTCGGTCACGTACTTGTCGATGTCCATCTTGCCCATGTAGTTCCAGTTTCTTCCGTTATTGATCTCGTTGCCGATAATCCAGTTCGAGACGCGACCGTAGCTCGGATTCTCACCGTTATAGCGCTGTGCGAGAAAGCTCATCAGCGCGCGCGTGGTCTCATAGCCCTCCTTGGTCGCCGTGTTAAAGCCGTAGTAGAAGACGCCGTCCGTCTTCTTGACGCCCGGGTAGATGAGCTCCGGCATCTTGTCGTTCCAGCCGTTCAAGACGATTGCCGTGACCATCATGCTCTTACCGGAAAAGGCACTGATGGTTTTATCGTACTCCGCAATCTGATTCTTGTCGAAGTGGTAGGTCTTGCCCTCGTAGGTATAGTCGATGCCGGTTCCCGCGGTGATGTGCGCAAAGTTAAAGTTCACGTTCACGTGCTTCACGCCGAGCTCGAACGCATCGCTCAGCATGTTGAGCTCCACCAGCAGTCCCTTCTTCGTGAGCGGCTGCTCGTAGGGCTTATCGCTCTTTGCGACCACCTCCGGGTTGGTGATGTAGGCGCGGCGGCCGATGTCGTAATAGCGACCGTTCTTCCAGACCGCAATCGCAAACTGGTCATAGAGTCTGGTCTCCGGCGTGCCGTCAAGGAGCGGCGCGGTGAAGGAGAAATTCGCGCCGTACGCCGCGCTCTGAATGGGCTGTGCCTCCTTGATGCTGTCGTTATAAGGATCCAGTGCAAAAAAGTAGAGCTTACCGTCCTCGGAAGTGCTCTCTCCGCTGACCGTACCGCTCACGGTCACCTGATCC
>CAUVLB010000200.1:0-3064 GCA_963552595.1 uncultured Stomatobaculum sp.
GCTTCAATGATAATAGACTCAGCGCGTTTTCTCCGCTTCCGCCTGTCTCGCGAGCTCCGTGCCCGGGAAGCGCGAACTGACTTCCTCAAATAAGCTGTTCGCCATGTCGCTGTCGCCGAGCTCCTTGTAGGCCATGCCCTTCCGAAAAATGGCCGGAGCATAGTTCGGATTGATGGCCAACGACTTATCATAGAGTTCGATTGCCGTCCGGAAATTGCCCGCCTGATACTGCACTTCGGCGCGACTGTAGAGGCTTAAATAGCCCTCGCTGTTCATGCGCCCCGAGATCGACTGATAAATTTCCGTGACCGAAACGCCGCTGCCGTCGTCGATATCCGTGAGCTGTGAGACGTCCAGCGTCGCATAGAGCTCCGCCGCGTGGGCAAAGTCATTGTTCCGGAAATCGTTCACGATGCCGACCAGCTTTTGGTACTGCGAAATCTTGCTGTTGGAGCCCTCGGTCAGCATATCAACCTCGGCCTGCAGAGCATTCTTCTCCTCCTCGGCGCTGCTGTGGTTCAGCTCTGTATCGCGCACCGCGCTGTTTGCGGAGGCAAGCTTACGGTTCAGTTCCCGAAGCTCCGCATTGTGCCGGGAATTCAGCTCCGCCCGCTTGGTCGGCATGTAGAGAAAGACTATGGCCGCCGCTCCGATCAGAAGCCCTATGCCGATGTTCAATGCGGTCTGCCAGCCTGTGCTCTCGCGGTAGGTCGATGGAATCAGAACCTCATCGTCCGACATTTCCCGGTGCGAATAGGTTTTTGACCCGTTCTGCAGCTCTTCGCGCGGCTTGTCCTGCTTTTTCTGCAAGCGACGCAGTTCCTGCGCCGCGGCATCCGCATAGCGCACCGCCGTCTGGTTCATGCGGTCGGTTTTCCGCACCAAGCGCAGGTAGTGATCCGCCCGTTTAAAATCGCCCGACTCTATGTAGAGGAGCGAAAGCAGGAGCCCCGCCCGCACATAGTTCGGGTGCTGCGCCACAATGCGGGCCAGCTGATGAATCGCAAGGTCGTAGTTCCCGCGCTGTGCCGCATCGAGCGCCACATTGTAGCGCTCAATCATCGCGGCGAATGATTCGAGCTGACCGCCGCGGCGCCTGACATCGTCGAGATAAAAGACCGCCCGATTGTTTTCGGTGCGAAGGTCTATGCTGATAACCCACTGCACGAGCGCATCACCGACCTCTCCCATCTCATAGAATATGAGTCCCAGGAGATTTCTTGCCTCGATTAAGTTCTTATTGAGTTCCAGGGCACGCTTTAAGTACGGCACCGCGCCGGATAAATCCCTCTGTTTGGCGAGCCGCAGTCCGCGGTTGTAGCAGCTGTTTGCCGCCCGATCGCAGCGCTCAAATACATTCATGCTTCTGTCTCTCCGCTCCGCTTTAAGAGCTCCATCATAATATCCTTCATATCCGTGAGATCGCTGCGGACAATGGCATCCTCCACCGCCGAGATTTCAAGGCTCGAGCGGTAGTTGCGAATCTCTTCATCAAAATTAATCATTTGCCTTCCTCCGCCAATATTTCACCGATGAGATAGAGCGAACCCGCGACAAAGAGTATCTCGTCCTCGCCCTGCTCTGCCCTTGCGCGCCGGTAGGCCGCTGCGACGCTCTCACTGCTTCTTAGCTCTGTTCCGCCCGCCTCCCGATACTGTGCTTCCAGCGCCTCGGCGGAAGTTTTCCGCGCGGAAGTAAGCGGCGCGAGATAAATGCGCTCCGGTTTTAGGACAGTAAGAAAGGTCTCCGCAATGGCGTGAAGCTCCTTGTCCTGCACGGAAGACGTGAGAAGCAGCGGCTTTTTACCGCGTTTTTCGGCAAGTGCCGCTGCGGCTTCCGCCATACGCCGCACGCCGTCCGCATTGTGCGCGCCGTCCAGAAACACATTCGGCTTAAGTTCCTGCATTCTCCCCGTCCAGACCGTGGCGCGCACAGCCGCCGAAAAATCGACTGCCTGCAAGCGCCTAAGCGCCTCTCCGCACTGAAGCGTCTTCCAAACTTCGAAGGCTGCTTCCGATAGCGCAGCGTTTTCCCGCTGATAAGCTGCCGGCAAGAAGGCGAAGCGCGTTTCCGCCGGATTCGGCGCGACCGGATAAGCAGGCGCCCGCATCTCCCGCGCCTTATCTACAATGACGGCCGTGACCGAAGGCACGGCGTCAAGATAGACCACGGGCACGCCTTGCTTCACGATGCCCGCCTTTTCGGCCGCAATCTGTTCGACCGTGTCGCCGAGATACTGCATGTGGTCCAGACTTATGCTGGTCAGAACGGTGAGACTGGGCGCGCAACTGTTGGTCGCATCGAGGCGGCCGCCGAGCCCGGTCTCCAGCACTGCGACTTCGCAGCCCGCCTCTCGAAAGAGGAGCATGGCCATGTAGTAGAGGTATTCGAAGTAGGCGGGAAAATTCCGGCCGGCCTGTACCTCTGCCTCTCCTTGGCTCTTCACCGTCTCCGCGGCAGCCCGAAAAGCTTCCGAAGAGACCATCTTCCCGTTGATCAGAATGCGCTCCCGTATGTCAACGAGATGCGGCGACACGAAGGTACCGACGCGGTAGCCCGCGCGAAGCAACGCCTCCGTGAGATAGGCGCAGACCGAGCCCTTGCCGTTGGTCCCCGCGACGTGGATAATCCGGAATGCGCGATCCGGGGCGCCGAGCGCATCCAAAAAAGCACGCACTTCCGAAACCGAAGTCTTCTTTTCGCCCCACATCGGCAAATCGTCGGGGCAACGCCTCACTTCCGCCATGGTTTTACCTCGTCAGTTGCCGAGCAGCTTTCTCTGCTCTCTCACCTTTTCAAGCATTTCCTCGTACTTTTTCCGCTTCTCCTGCTCGGCAGCGACCTTGTCCGCCGGTGCCTTTGCGAGGAATTTTTCGTTCCGGAGCATGCCGTCCGCGCGCGCAATCTCGTTCTCGAGACGCTCTTCCTCGCGCTTTAAGCGCTCCTTTTCCTTCTCGACATCAACCAAATCCGCAAACGGAATGTAAATCATTGCGCCCGGAATGACGGCCGAGACAGCGTCCTCCTGAATGCCTGTCTTGTCCTGCTGAAGCTTTACCTCCGA
>CAUVLB010000201.1:0-3052 GCA_963552595.1 uncultured Stomatobaculum sp.
GGCAAAGTCACGAGTTCCTTTAAGTCGTCGACCAAATAGCCTTCGACGCCGTAGATAATCTTCGGATTCTTCTGAATATCCCCCGAGACAGCGTGCCAGGCCTCCGGAAAGGCCTGTAAATTGCCGTGGTCGGTAATCGCGACCGCCTCCATGCCCCAGTTTTTAACCTGCTTAATAATGTCCTTCGCGCTGTTGACCGCGTCCAAATCGCTCATCTTCGTGTGGCAGTGGAGCTCCACTCGCTTTTCTCGCGCGTGATCTTCCCGCTTGCTCTCCTCGAAGGACTCCGACTTCTTCATCCCGTTCACCGAACCCAGAATCAGCTCGCCGTCCCGGTTGTCTATGGTCGTCGCACCGCGCAGCTTTAAGAAGGCACCGAGCTTAATCTCACTCTTTAAGCGATCCAACTCCTCGCCCTCACCGCGCACAAAAAGCTTCGCCGTGATGGAATCCGTAAAGTCGGTCACAGAGAAAATAAAGAGCGTACTTCCGCTCTTCTCGATATAGCGTACGTCAAGTTCGAATACTTTGCCGCGTATCGTGACCTCGCCCACAACTTCCGTAATCTCGGAAATGGATATGAAGTTATCTTCAAAATCCCTTCCGTAGAGCACGTCCGGATTGTCGGAGCGGCGGAGTTTACGCGTATACTCGCGCTTCTCCCCGCGGTAATTGCCCTTTTGATCCGCGTGCTTCGTCTGCTTTGCCGCCTTGTCTGTTTTAGACTTATCTGCATTCACATTCTTTTCGCTCGGCTTTTGCTTCTCTGTCAGCGCGCCTGTTGTCTGAGCGTCACTCACTGCGGTAAGCTCAGTGCCCTCCTCGCCCGCAAGGAAAAAGCCCTCCTCCTCGCTCTCTTCCCGATTCCGGATTGTGAGCGCCTCAGCCGGCACTTCCGCAAGCTTCTTTCTCTCATAGGGCACATAGTTCGCCCGAAACTCCATGGGGATGCCTAAGCGCCCAAGGAAAACCTCTGCTTCCAGATAGCGCTTTAAATCCGGCACCACACGGCGGTTTAAGGGCATATCTTCCACTTCGCAGCAGAGCACTTCGGGACTTGGGAAGCTCACGGCACCGCGCTCCAAGATGCGAGCGGCAATCAGGGAGCGGTTCTTCAATTCATCGAGCAAACTCTCGTGATAGGCGCGAAACAGTTGCTCGGGCGTAAAGTCGCCGCCGAGCTGAAAACGCTCCCGCACTTCCACGACGACCTTGCGCTTCCCGAAGAGCTGTTCTCTCAGTTCCTCTGCGAGCGCCTGAAAGGCAGAGCGCTCCGCAAAACTGCGGGACACCACATAGACCGTAAGGCGGGACATGTCGTCCGAAACACAAACCCGCTCCACAAGCAAGCAGGCGACTAGCGCCTGTTCTGCCGCTGTCGCCTGAAAATGCGGGAATACTTCGCAAAAGCTCTTCATGTGCGCTCCGCCCTGACGCGCTGTAATTCCGCCTCCAGAGCGCCGAGAAGCTCTGACTCGGGCATGCTGCGTATCACCTCGCCCTTCCGAATGAGGACGCCTGCGCCTTTTCCGCCCGCAACGCCGAAGTCAGCCTCTCTCGCCTCGCCGGGCCCGTTCACCACGCAGCCCATGACCGCGACACGTACATCCAAATCGCTGTAGCGCTCAACCAAGCCCTCCACCTGATTCGCAAGGCCGATCAAGTCGATTTCCGTGCGGCCGCAGGTCGGACAGGACACCACTTCCACGCCGCCCTTCCTGAGACCGAGACTCTTTAAGATCTCGCGCGCCGCCTTGATTTCCTCAATCGGATCTCCGGTCAGAGACACACGGACCGTATCACCAATGCCTTCGTAGAGAATTACGCCGAGTCCAACCGCGGACTTAACGGTTCCGCGGAGCAGGGTTCCCGCCTCGGTGATGCCGATGTGCAGGGGATAATCCGTTTTGTCCGCGAGCAACTCGTGCGCCCGGATGCACATCAAAACATCCGAGGACTTGATGCTGATGACCAAGTTCTCGTAACCGAGTTCTTCGATGCTTCCCACCTTTTCGAGTGCGGATTCCACGATGCCCTCGGCCGTGACGCCGCCGTATTTTTTTAGTATTTCCTTCTCGAGCGAGCCGGAGTTCACGCCGACCCGAATCGGGATGTTGCGCGCTTTCGCCGCGTTCACAACTTCCCGCAACTTCCAATTCTCGCCGATATTGCCGGGGTTGATGCGTATCTTATCGGCGCCGTTTTCCATGGCCGCGAGCGCCAGTCGGTAGTCAAAGTGAATGTCGGCGACCAGCGGAAGCTTAATCTGCCGGCGTATGTCCCTTAGCGCTGCCGCTGCGGCCTCATTCGGCACCGCGACCCGCACAATTTCACAACCGGCCGCCGCGAGCGCACGAATCTGGGCGACCGTCGCCTCGACATCCTCGGTCTTGGTATTGCACATGGACTGGATGCGTATCGGATGATTGCCGCCGATTGCGACGTCTCCGATTTGCACCACCCTAGTCTTATGACGTTCTCTCATCTCATCTCATCTCCTTAGAAGCCCGTGTGCTGCATGATGCGCATGACATCGTTCCAGAGCACATAGAGCATGAGGCCCATCAAGAGGGCAAAGCCCGCCGTGTGAACCATCGCCTCGATTTTTCGGTTGAGCGGCCGGCGTATTGCCGCTTCAACGGCTGTGAGCAGGGCTCTTCCGCCGTCCAGCGCGGGCAGCGGCAAGAGATTCATGACACCTAAGTTTGCGCTGAGTAGGAGCCCGAATGAAAACAGGGAGAGCAGCACCGCGCGTAGCCCGTAGGGACGCGCGGCATCCACATTGTCACTTATGGCCTGCACAATACCGACCGGACCGGTCAGATTTTTCGGAGAGACAGCGCCCTTTACGAGCATGCGCACCGATTGAATCGCCATGCGTATGTTGAGTCCCACTTCGCCCGCGGCATAGTAAACCAGCTCAAGCGGATTTTTGACCGCCGTGGTTCCGGCGGACACGATGCCCGTGTAATAGCCACCCTGCTCTTCGAGGTACTTCGGCGTCACCGTGACCGTACGAAGCTCCCCTTCCGCTGTTTCATACCGAAAGGTA
>CAUVLB010000202.1:0-3048 GCA_963552595.1 uncultured Stomatobaculum sp.
GGCGTGAACGTGCACCCGGGCTCCGCAAAGAATAAGATGGTAAGCGCCGTCATGCTCGGCATGGAGTTCCAGTCTCTCCTGCCGCCCTGCACGCCGGCGAACACCGAGGGCTTTGAGGGCTTCTTCCACCTCTGCCAGATGAAAGGCGATGAGAGTTCTGCGGAGCTCCGCTACATCATCCGCGAGCACGACCGTGAGAAGTTTGAGGGCATGAAGAAGACCTTCCTCGCAGTCGCGGATCAACTGAACGAAAAGTATGCGAACACCGAGGCGAAGCTCACGGCGGAGGTGAAGGACAGCTACTACAACATGAAGGAAATGGTAGAGCCCTATCCCTATCTCATCGAGACTGCGCGGGCTGCATTCCGGAAGCACGATATTACGCCGAGCACGGTCGCAATTCGCGGCGGCACGGACGGCGCAAAGCTTTCCTTTATGGGACTGCCCTGCCCGAATATCTCGACCGGCGGCGAGAATTACCACGGAATCTACGAGTACCTGAATGTCACGGACTTCTACCGCATGATCGAAGTGCTGAAGACACTGGTCACCGAGATCATCGGGAAAAAGACGAAATAAACTTGTAAGGAAACGAAAGAAAGCTTTACAAGCCTTGGGATTGGGTGTAAGATAATTCTGTTGGTACGGTAGTACCGCTCAAATCCCGTGGGGGTGTAGCTCAGCTGGGAGAGCACCACGTTCGCAACGTGGGGGTCAAGGGTTCGAATCCCTCCATCTCCATTTGAAAGTAAGCCGCAGGCAGAAGCCCTGCGGCTTTTCTTGTTTGTATTCGCGCCGCAGCGCGGGGCGAGATTCGGAATATGACGAGCTCGGATTTTTTTGGTACACTGTAAGGATGGACTAGAGAGGAGCGAGATGATGGAGAGAGAGAAGAATTTAGAGCTCTTGCTCACGCGTTACCCGGAGTTGGAAGTACTTAGGGAAGAACTATACCGCGCGGAAGCCTTGCTGCGGGAGGCTTTTGCGTCGGGAAATAAGTTATTGGTCGGCGGAAACGGCGGCAGCGCCGCTGACAGCGAGCACATGGTCGGCGAGCTCATGAAGAGCTTTGCCTTCCGGCGTCGTGTGGCGGCGGCGTTTGAGGAGAAATTACTGAAGCAGGGCGGTGAGCGAGGCGCGCGCCTCGCAAAGATGCTGGAGGGAGCGCTTCCGGCCATCGCAATCACAGGGCACGATGCCCTGACCAGCGCCTTCGGCAACGATACGGACTGGAAGTTTGCAATGGCGCAGCAGGTCTACGGCTACGGACGGGAGGGCGATGTGTTGCTTGCCATCAGCACCTCCGGAAATTCCGAGAATTTGCTGTATGCGGCGGAGACCGCGCGGGCCCTGGGCATGAAGCTGCTTGTCCTGAGCGGCAAGACAGGCGGTGCGCTCGCAAAGCTTGCGGACGTGGCTCTCGTTGTGCCGCGGCAGGAGACCTATCAGATTCAGGAGCTCCACCTGCCGATTTACCACGCGCTCTGCCTTGCGCTCGAAGATTACTTTTTCGGGGAGGGCGCTGAGAGATGACGCACAGCTTTGCGGTATGTGCCTACGGGGATTCCCCGTATCTTGAGTACTGCCTCCGCTCACTGGTCTGCCAGAGCCTGCCCTCCGAGCGTCTGCTCTGCACGGCGACCCCGAGTGCCTTTTTGGAAGGGCTCGCAAATAAGTACGGCTTTCGCTACTGCGTGCGGGAGGGAAAACCGGGGATAGGCGCGGACTGGAACTTTGCGCTGAGTCAGGCGGAGGGCGAGTTTGTGACACTTGCGCACCAGGATGATGTATACGGCGCACATTACACGGAGGAATTGCAGCGTGCGGTCAAGCGGCTGCCGGATCTTGCGCTCTTTGCCTCGGATGCGCGCATTTTAAAGAAGGGTGAGATACAGAAGCGCAGTAAGGCGGAGTATATTAAAAAGCTGCTTCGTTTGCCGCTTCGCCTGCCCTGGCTCAGAAATACGACGGCGGGCAAGCGTCTCAGCCTGCGCCTCGGAAACCCCATTGTCTGTCCGAGTTGTGCGTATCGCAGAGACCTGCTCGGCGTGGCGCCGTTTTCGACCTCGCTCCGCTTTGTGCTGGACTGGGATCTCCTCTATCGCTTTGCGGCAGAGCGGGGAAGCTGGTTTGTCTCGGAGCGAAGTCTCCTGCTCTATCGCATTCACGGCGGTGCCGCGACCGCGGCGCTTACCGAGAATCACGTGCGCGAGGAGGAGGAGAGCGCGATGTTCCGGCGCATGTGGCCGGAAAAAATTGCGGCGCTCATCCTTCGCGCCTATCGGAGTGCTTATGTGGACTACCAGAGTTAAGACGGGTGTTTTGGCGCTTCTTGCGCTCCTCTTAAGCGCTCTCGCCTTTTATTTTCTGGGAGACGACGGTTTCTTTGCGGCGCAGTTCTCCTCGGAGGAGACCGGCGCCATGTTTCTTGAAATCGGCATTTTGTTCTTGCTTTTGTTCGGCGCGGCAAGGCGGGTAAAAAGTTGTCAGCGCGGCATTGCCAAGGCGCTGATTTGTGTACTCTTTGCGGCGCGTCACCTCGCACTCTTCAGTGTGCTCATTGCGGGGGTATGGCTCGCGGCGCTCACCCTGATCGGGCGGGAGCTGCTGCTTGATCGCGAACGCTTAACGGCGGAGCGTGCGGCACGCGGGTTCTTGCTCGGCGCGGCGGCATGGATAGTCCTTGTGGGGCTCTTTTCGTCTCTTCACCTCGGCGGGACAAGGCTATGGCGCATACTTGCGGCACTCACCTGCCTATCGGCCTTCCTGCCGCCGCTCTTCCGCTACGCAAAAGAGAAGGGCTTTGCTTTCTCCTATCACTGTACGATACGGCGAGAGACCCGGACGGAGAGCGTGCTCTCGGCGGCGACCGTCACGGCGGTGCTCGTGCAGCTTGGACGTATGAACATCGCAATCGACTACGACTCGCTCCGCTATGCGCTCCGCTCGCCCTTTGTTCTCGACAACGGCCGCGGCATTTTTGAGTCGCTCGGTTCGGTGAATCAGGTGTATTTCTATCCGAAGGGACTTGAGATTCTGGCACTTCCG
>CAUVLB010000203.1:0-3038 GCA_963552595.1 uncultured Stomatobaculum sp.
AACCAGCAGGTTACGGCCAATGCATTTCGTGAAGCGGTTCCGGGATCGCAACTCTGCTATGCGGACATCTATCGAAAGCCGGGTACTTTCCATCTGCGCTATTATCCGATGATGTATTATAACCGTCTCTATGAAGGCAACTGGGCGAATACGACTTATACAGCTGCATCCGGTTCCTATCTGGAGCAGCCGGATAACACGAACTTCGGTGCAAAGGCAAAGACCGAAGGTTCCCCGCTTAAGTTTACCTTAGTACAGGGAACCACACCCATACGTTTGAGAAACGATATCCTGGATCATACGCTCGGAGCCGATTATATTCCGACGGTGCTGAACTCTGTTCCCCAGTACAGCACGACTTCTCCGGAGTATGCCGACACTGAGGAATTGAAGGCTTCGTTCCGCTTTGACGATGCGGACGATGCGTTTAAAATTCAAGACAATCTTTCCGTCAAGTATGATTACGAGGAAGCACTTGCTCCGTACTACCTGAATAACTTGGGACTCGATCCGAAATACGGGCTCAGCTATCGGCTCTACATTAAGGATGCCGTGACGGGGCAGGTAGAAGTGAGAACACTGGTACCGGGAAATGAGTATCCGACTTACACGCCTCAGAGCATCAGCTATGCAGGGCAGACCGTTACCGAGTCCGTGATCGACGGAACAGGTGTCACAGACTATACCTTTACAGATGCGGATACAGCGGGCAATAAGAAGTATATTTCCCGCATTGAAGTCTTTAAGAAGAAGTACGACTATAACCACAAAGGAAGTTACAGCCTCTGGCAGTGGGGAGTCGGCAACGACAAGAATTGGTTTACCTATAGGCTCCGCGCCTATCATCACCGCCTCTCGGACGGCACCGACATCCCGGATAATTACGAGGCAAAGATTCAGCGGAGTGTTACCTCCGATCAGATTGCGGCGGAAAACGGTGAGGCGCAGTTTGCCAAGGAGTTCAAAATCAGAACGCGCCACCTCTCGGACAATCTTCGCGCGGTCATAGACGGCTTGAATCCGATGGAGGTCAATAAACATCCGGAGATCAACGCCTTCGGCCTCTTCGGTGTGGTCAAGTATCCGGATACGATGGACTACAACGTAGATGCGAACGGCGCACCGATTGCATTCGGACAGCCGAACTATGATCCGGTTGTCATGGAAATTGCGGGAGATGCCGTCACGCTCGCGGAGTACCTAGAGAAATCCGATCTTCGTCTCCTCGGTGTTACGGATCAAAACGGAACCTACCACGACCTCGCGGCAGAGGGCATTAACTCCGAGGATCCTGCTTATTTAAAGGACGGTATTTCGCGCTATTCGAATACGCGTGTGTCGGTATTTTCGAATGCAAACGACAACGGCTCCTTTGAGGGTAAGGTCTATGATTTAAAAGCAATCGCAAATCAACTCGGAACCGGTTACTTTACCGGAATGGTGGTTGCGCTCGAGAACATCAACAGCGTAAAGAGCAATACGGTGGGCGGAAACAAGCAGAATTATCGTTTTTTCACCCAGAAGGTATATCCGGGTCACATGAATTACGATGCGGTGGTCGGAACCGCGGGTGCTGCGGACTTGCCGAAGCAGCTTCGCTACTCCAATGCGCTCTATTGCCGTTACAGCGATTATAAGAGCGAGGTGGTAGATCACAATCCGCCGCAGGACACCACGATTCATGGCATTAGCCAGTATCACGGTACGGCGAGAAAGGCGAACGGAAATTCCGCGAAATTGATTCTCGGCGATAGCGCCAAGGGAATCTCCGTGTTGGATCTTGATTACTATGTGAATCCCTGGTCTGTGATCGACGAATCCAGACTCGGGCAGGAGTTTTTCCCGGCCGGCGCTGTGACGGATCTGGACCGTACGCGCTACAAGGTCAATGCCATCGGGCAGGGACTCGGACGCACGGCCCCGAATGAAGTCAATTACCGAGAACTGGAGCTCACACGCATCGAGGTGGATAATACCGGCGTGACGTATACCAACAGCGCGAAGCCGGAGATTTATTACCAGAATGCAAGTCTTGATTTTTCGGGCACCAGCCCGAGGTTGCTCTCGCTGGTCAATGCGGTAAGCTTTGGCGTGCAGTATTCCAGGACCTATCAGAACTTTATCATCGATGCGACGCTTTCGGACGGAACGACTAAGCACATTGAAGACACCCTGATGGGACAGGCGACGAGTGGTATTAACGGACGACTCCACTATGTGATTCCGGGTGTCGATGTCAAAAACGGCCCCTACATTACGGCGCTCAAGATCAGTTTCCCAAACGAACTCAACTGGGGTGTCAACAGCGCCAAGATGGCGGCGGACGGTTCGGTCGGCGGAAACGGACTCCTGCCGACGGTCGGTCTCTCCTTGGTAAAACAGGATATTCCGAAAAAATACCCGGGCACCACAATCCCGGTCGGTTCGCTGAGCGAAAAAGACAGCGATGCGAACTACGATAAGCTGACCGTCAAGGCAAAACTCTACTTTGAGAATGTCTACGGCGACGATATGACCACAGATGCGAACCGCTTCACGGTGGAAGGCGCTTCCGAGCGAATTGCGGGACAGCAGGTCAATGTCGGCTATTTACAGTACTCACTGAACTACCAGGGAATTACGACCTACCAGGGGCGGGAGCTCTCCGTAGCGGGAGATTTGCCTTTTGCACTTACGCCGAGTACCTATAACTATGCAGTCAGCAAGGACTTAAAGATACGACCGACCTACTATATTAAAGTTGATAAGAACTTTACCTATGTGGACGGTAGCATGGCAGTAAAAGCCTTTCAGAAAGATCCGGCGGGAACTTGGGTCTGGGGGCGGAGCAGTGCAAGTGTGAACTTTGTTCCGGCCGGAACAGGTGCCGGGGAGTCCGGCCATGCGGATTACGGTGTTCTTGTTGTTTCCATGGATCAGACGCCGGAATCCGAGCTCGCCATTCTCGGCAGGAATCTTGGCTATCACAACGGACTGCTTTGGATGGGAACTTCCTATCAACTATTTTTTAGGTTACAGGCAGGTTACTCCGCGGATCC